>JAACTI010000332.1 GCA_009993495.1 Deltaproteobacteria bacterium
CTGTGCGAAGGGCTGATCCAACTGAAAATTCCCGCTCAGGTGGACATTTGCGGCGGAACTGTTGAATAATAAAGGCCCCTTGATGAAGGGGTACAGGAGTCGAAGCCCCCTGCTTTTTTTTCTCAGGACAAATTCCCATGATCGATGCACCTATAACCCAATTATTGGCTGACATTGTCGGTAAGGAGAATATCAGCACCGAAAAAGCTGATCTGCTCTGTTACAGCTATGACGCGACCCAGCAGAAATTTCCACCCGAGGTGGTGATCTTCCCCCTGCGGGCTGAGGAAATCTCGCGGGTGATGAAGCTGGCCAATGCCGAAAAAATTCCGGTGTTCCCCCGTGGCGCTGGTAGCGGTTTTAGCGGCGGCAGCCTGCCGACCAAGGGGGGAATTGTGCTGTCGACCGAACGCATGAATCGGATTCTTGCGATCGACAGTGAAAATCTGGTGGCGACGGTTGAACCGGGGGTGGTCACGGAACAGTTTCAGCTCGAAGTCGAAAAACTGGGGTTGTTCTATCCGCCCGATCCGGCTTCGCTGAAGTTTTCGACCCTGGGCGGTAACGTGGCCGAATGCGCCGGCGGGCCGCGCTGTGTCAAATATGGGGTGACCAAGGATTTCATCATTGGTCTTGAGATTATCACCCCCCAGGGCGACATTATCACCACCGGCGGGCCGACCATGAAAGGCGTGGTCGGTTATGACCTGACCAAGCTGATCTGCGGCAGTGAAGGCACTCTCGGCATTATCAGCAAAATTATTATCAAACTTTTGCCCCTGCCCGAAGCCAAACAGACCATGCTGGTGCTCTTCGACTCCATCGACGGCGCGGCGCGAGCGGTTTCGGCCATTATCGGCCAGAAAATTATTCCAACCACCCTCGAATTTATGGACGGGCGTACCCTCGACTGTGTGCGTCAGGCCACGGGTTTGCAGGTACCGGATGCCGCCCGGGCGGTGCTGATTATCGAAGTGGATGGCGACCGCGAATTATTGACCAAGCAGGCACAGAAAATCGCCACCATAATTCAGCCCCTGGGCGTGGTTGAAACCCGCATTGCCACGACCCCGGCTGAAAGCGAAGCCCTGTGGCAGATTCGGCGTTCGGTGTCGGCTTCCTTGCGCAAGGTCAACCCCGACAAGTTTAATGAAGATATCTGCGTGCCGCGTTCCAAGGTGCCGGAAATGATCCGCAAAGTCGATGCTATCAGTGAAAAGTATGGCATTCCGATTGTCAATTTCGGCCATGCCGGCGATGGCAACATTCACGTCAATGTGATGATCGACAAAAAGCTGGCAGGCGAAGCCGAAAAAGCCGCAAAGGCGATTGAAGAAGTCTTTCGGGGGGCCCTGGAGCTGGGCGGCACCATGAGCGGCGAACATGGCGTCGGCATTGCCAAAGCACCCTATATCCCGCTGGAGATCACCCCCAAGGCCGCCGACTACATGAAAGCGATCAAGCGGGCGCTGGATCCGAACAACATTTTGAATCCAGGAAAAATTTTTCTGGATAGTTGAAAACGGCGAAAACCGGCCTCGCGCAGAGCCGCTGAGAAAATCTCATACTTTTACTCTTAACCTAACCCAAGACCCAAGATTTTAGGTTTTTACTCGGTTCACCTCTGCGTCTTTGCGCGAGGTCTCCTTTGACTTAAGAAGTTGATCTTATGGCGAAACTGAAAGATTTGGAAGATTACCGCGAAGAGATTGAACAATGCGTCAAGTGTGGTGCCTGCCGGGCCCATTGTCCGGTGTTCGGCGCCGAGCGGCGTGAAGGACGGGTGGCGCGTGGCAAGATAGCTCTGTCGCAGGCGGTGCTCGACGGCGAGATCGATTTCGACGCCAAGGTGATGGAAGACCTCTCCCAGTGCCTGCTATGCGGCAGCTGTTGCGCTGGTTGCCCGAACAAGGTGCCGACGGAAGAAATTGTCGCCGCCGCCCGGCGGCGCATTGCCGCGGAAAAAGGCTTGTCGACCTTCGGCAAGGGGGTAGCGGCGGTGCTGGGGCGCCCCAAATTAATGAACGTTCTGGCCAAGACCGGGGGCAAGTTATCCGGCCTGCTGTTCAAGCAGCTGCCGCATGACAGTGGTTTGCGGCTGCGCTTTCCGGTACCCTATCTGGAAGCTGGCCGTACTCTGCCACCGATTACTGATCGACCCTTTCGTGAGCGCGTGCCCGAGCGGATCGCAGGCGAGCCGGGCCGACCGACAGTGGCATTTTTCACCGGCTGCGGCATCAATTATATGTATCCGGCCCTTGGTGAGGCTTTCCTGCGGGCGCTGAAATTTATCGGTTGTACGGTGATTATCCCCAAAGATCAGGCCTGCTGCGGGTTGCCGGCGGTGAGTGCCGGGGCGGGTAGCACG
This sequence comes from Deltaproteobacteria bacterium, assembly GCA_009993495.1. GTDB lineage: Bacteria > Desulfobacterota > Desulfuromonadia > Desulfuromonadales > Geopsychrobacteraceae > Geopsychrobacter. Next base: position 2,369 of record JAACTI010000332.1, read on the forward strand.
GTCGAGTCCCTCGCCGAACAAAACCTGGCCGCTCTGACCCGCGAACCAGTCGATTTCATTCTCACCGCCTGCGCCTCGTGCAATGCCGGGCTGAGCAAGGTTTACGCCGAGATGGAGGGAGAATACACCGCTCTCGCCGCCAAAACCAAAGACGTCTTCGTTTTTCTGCTGGAACAGGGTCTGGCGCAAAAACTCGCCGAGCTGCCAAAAACTGAAAAACGCACGCTGGTCACCTATCACGACCCCTGTCATCTGCGCACCCGCGGCATTACTGAAGAGCCGCGCGAGGTTTTGAAAAACCTGCCCCAGGTGGATTATGTCGAAATGGAAAATGCTGGCACCTGCTGCGGTCTGGGCGGCACCTATTCGGTGTATCACTACGAAAACAGCAAAAAAATCGGCGCTAAAAAAGCGGCGCACATTGCCACCAGCGGTGCCGAACTGGTGGCGACGGACTGCCCCGGCTGCATTATGCAATTACAGGATTCCATCAATCACA
>JAACTI010000333.1 GCA_009993495.1 Deltaproteobacteria bacterium
GAGCACCGCCATGCCATGTTCGCCGATACCGCCGTTAATCAACACTCGGTCGCCCGGTTTTGCCCGGTGGCCCGCGGGGCGCAGCGCGTGATCGAAGACTCCGACACCGGAGGTATTGATGAAAATCTTGTCCCCCTTGCCACGCGGCACCACCTTGGTATCGCCGGTGACAATCTTGACCTGCGCCCGATCGGCGGCCGCCTTCATGGCGACCAGAATAATGCACAAATCTTCCATAGCCAGCCCTTCCTCAAGGATCAACCCAACACTGATCGCCAGGGGACGCGCGCCACTCATGGCCAGATCGTTAACCGTACCGTTGATGGCCAGATCACCAATATTGCCGCCAGGAAAAATAAGCGGATCAACCACATAACTGTCAGTGGTAAAGGCGATCTGATCTCCGGTGATGCCGTTTAAAATCGCGGCATCATTCTGGCCGCAGCGCTCGACCTGGGACAAAATGGGAATAATGACTTCGTCCAGCAATTGATGACTGAGCCTGCCCCCACTGCCGTGGCCAAGGAGGATAATGTCGTTTTTCAAAGTTAAAATTCCTATTGTAGAAAAAATTGGGTTTTTAAAGACAATTAAACGCTGAAAAGTCAAAATACTCGTCTCGCGCAAAGCCGCAAAGACGCGAAGAAGGTCAAAACCCTTTTAGCACACAAAAAACGTCTTAAGCTGGGGGGGAAAGCAAATTTTATGGTCTGAATTCTAGCCATAAGCTCTTGGGATTTTTCTCTGTGGCTTTGCGCGAGGCGTCTTTGACCATGGAATATTTTCTTGTTCCCTGAAACTCAAACATTGCCGTATTTATATTCAGCCGCACAGGTGCCTTCTGATGACACCATGCAGGCGCCAACGGGCTGTTCGGGGGTGCAAAGTGTCCGAAAGAGGGGGCAAGCGCCGGGCAACAGCTTGCCTTTCAAAATTTCGCCACAGCAGCACCCCTGATGTTCTTTGGTGGGTTCAACGTCAAGGGGCAGGGCCAGCTCAGCATCAAACGTCTGGTAAGCGGCGCGCAGGCGCAGACCACTGGCAGGAATAACCCCCAGGCCACGCCATTCGGCAGCGCAAGGTTCAAACACCTGCGCCAGCAGGGCCTGGGCCTTGAGGTTACCCGCAGGCTTGACGATCCGACGGTACTCACACTCAACCCGGGCCTCGCCCGCCATAACCTGCTGCACCAGCATTTGAATACCGCGCAGCATATCCAGGGGTTCAAAGCCGGTGACCACACAGGGCACCGCGTAACGCTCAACCAGGGGGCGATAGGCCTCGGAACCGATCACCGCGCTGACGTGGGCCGGGCAGATGTAGCCATCAACCTGAAGTTCGGGATCGCTGGTCAGTGCCGCCATGGGGGCCAGCATGGTTTTATGCGCACAAAGGATAAAATAATTCTGCAAACCACGTTGTTGTGCTGTGAGCAAACTACCGGCTACGGTCGGTGCCGTGGTTTCAAAGCCGACGCCCAAAAAAACCACGGCTTTATCTGGATTTTTCGCGGCGATACTGACGGCATCGAGGGGTGAATAGACAATGCGCACATCGGCCCCAGTAGCTTTTTCACGTTGCAGATTGCTGGTTGAGCCCGGCACGCGCACCATATCGCCAAAGGTGGCGACAATAGTTTCAGGACGCCGCGCATAGGCCAGGGCCTGATCGACATAGCTGATGGGGGTGACACAAACGGGGCAGCCCGGCCCGCTGATCAGGCGCACCGCTTTGGGTAGCAACTGACGGATTCCATGCTGATAAATTGACATGGTGTGAGTACCGCAGACTTCCATCAGGGTTATTCTTCCCTGATAATGGCTGACGGCCCGATGAATCGCCCCGATAAGAGCCTTGGCGAGCAGGGGGTCTCGATACTCGCTGCTGTATTTCAAAACGCGGGTCCACCACCGGCATTGAGCACCTCGCGGAAGAGGTCGAGGGTCTTCTGGGCTTCGAAGGGATCGATCTTTTCAAGCGCAAAACCGGCGTGAATCAGCACATAATCGCCGACCGCCGCTTCTTCCAGCATCATCAAACTGGCTTCGCGTCGCACCCCGTCGACCTCACAGATCGCGGTTCCAGCGGCAATTTCAGCAATTTTCATCGGCACGGCCAGGCACATCAGTTTATCCTCCCTTGCATCTTCAGCGTCACCTGCTCCCTGAGCCAGGCATACCATTCGGCCAAGCCCTCACTGGTGTAACAGGAAACTTCAAATATTTTAATCCCCGGATGAATGCGCTGAGCGTATTCGCGACATTTAGGCAGATCAAAGCGCAGATGGGGCAGCAGGTCAATTTTGTTGATCAGCATCACGTCGCTGGCGCGGAACATCTGGGGATATTTCAGAGGTTTGTCTTCACCTTCGGTCACCGACAACAAAGCCACCTTGAAATCTTCACCCAGATCAAAGGAGGCTGGACACACCAGATTGCCGACATTTTCGATCATCAGCATCTGCACGTTATCGAGATTAAAATGTTCCAGACCGTGACCAACCATGTGCGCATCGA
>JAACTI010000334.1 GCA_009993495.1 Deltaproteobacteria bacterium
GGAAGGTTTAATCTGGATTCCCATAATGACCTCCTAGCCGCAACTCGGGCATTTATGCGCACACCCACTTTGGCAGACTTGCGCCATGGAAGACTCTTCGCGGCCGGCGAGGAAGCTCTCCAGGGTTGCAACCTCGATCCACCAGTTGCCATCGATTTCACTGCCGCTCAATAACCCGCGTTTAATGTGCATCAAAACATTGAGGGGGGTACTCTGCAAGCGGCTGGCGGCTTCCTCCAGACTGATTTTTTCCGCATTCATAGATGTGTTCCTTTCCGTTGACTGATTCCAGGGGGAAAGCGCCAGCAAGCGCGGCACCAGGGTTTCGATTTCGGCGTGAACATTTTTATCGAGTTTGCCTAGCCAGCGGCTAGGCAAGGCGTCTAAACCGTAAAATGCCCCGGCGAGCATGCCGCCAATGGCCCCGGTGGTGTCGGCATCGCCACCCTGATTGACAATGCCGATCAGGCATTCTTCAAAGTTGCCGGTGGTAAAGAAATAGTTAAGCACTGTTTGCAAGGTATCGACGACATAACCCGAAGCATGCCCAGGGTAACGGTTGAACCGAAAGTTGGGATAAGCGGCGGTCAGTTCACGGGTTAAGGCGTGGAGCGCAAAACGATCGGCTCCCAGCAGGGCCGCCTGCACCATCTGTCCAACGCAGCGGCAGGCGGCATCAGACAAGGGATGGTTGTGGGTCAGATGGGCCTGTTCCAGAGTATACATTTCAAGCTGCAACGGATCGCCCAGGGTCAACAGGGGTACGGCAACCATGCGCATGAGAGCCCCGTTGCCGGCATCCCACTCATTAAATGGCATTTCCAGAGCACCGGTGCGGCGGAAAGTGACAATTCCCTTACGCACCGTCGACCCGATATCGATGGGGCAGCCGCGCATCCAGGCCAGAAAGTTTTCGGCGATTTTCTGCAAATCCCAACCACCGGCATCAACAATCGCCCGCGCCAGGGCCAGGGCCATTTCGGTGTCGTCGGTCACCTGCCCCGGCTTTACCCCCAGCCAACCGCCCCCCCGTATTTTGTTGTGCACCTTGTACCGGCTGCGAATTTCGTTGGGCGTCATGAATTCGGTGGTTGCTCCCAGGGCATCCCCCAGGGCCAGCCCCAAAAAAGCGGCACGCGCACGGTTCAGAACCAGATCATCCACCGGTTAACACCTCGACTTCGAATTCGCCGCCAATCACCAACATTTCATTTTCGCCGTTGAGCAAAGATTTGGGCAGCAGACCGGCACCAAAAAGAACTTTCGTCAAGGGAACCTCAGCTTTCATGACCCGGTTGCCGAATTCCCAGGCGCGTTCAAAATCATCGGTAAAGGAATTGAGATTATTCAGGCGCAGCAAATAATGGACGCGATCCGTGTGTTCGAGAATCTGTTGCTCGGAAAAATCGTAAATGCCGCGATACAGGGTCAGGCTGGGGATACCGGGGTTGCGTTTTTTGAGTTCGTCCTGAACAAAGGCATAGAGCAGATCAAACTGCGAAAAAATCGCGCTGGTGCGCTCGGCCCCCTTCATGCGGTCAAAGGCAAAGCGCTGATAGGCTTCACCGTCGAGGTCTTTAATCGGCTGACAATGAAAGGTTGGGTGCAGGCCGAAGCGCGATTCGACCCAGCCTTTGAGCACCGCGCCTTCCCGCGAATTACTGTCGAACATCCAGCCGCGCAGAAAGCGCAGGTAACTGTTTTTCAGACTCTTGCGGCTGTTGGTGGAACTCTGCTGTTGCCACTGGTGCAGCTGAAAGCGCACATCCATATAATCATGAAACTGGGCACCCCGTTCCGCGGCGGTTTCGAGGTGCGCCAGTCGTTCAAACAGACCGGTGTTGGCGGCCCGAACTCCCGAAATTTCAAGGGGCTGGGGGTTGCGATTATAGTGCCGCGAGGCGATGACCCAGGGGGGCAGATTGCACAGGTTCATAACCGCCTGCATAGAATCAGCCTTCCATCAGCAGAATAGCTTCGGCGACCTCCTTAAGGGACTTGCGCTTATCCATCGCCAGCTTCTGCATTTTTCGGTAAGCATCAGGTTCGCTCATGCCCTGACGAATGAACACCCCTTTAGCACGTTCAACCTGCTTGCGCGTTTCGAGAGTCTCTTTCAAGCGGTCGCATTCTTCGCGCAGACCGCTGATTTCAACAAAATGGTGAATCGCCATCTCAACCGTCGCGGCCAACTGCTCGGCACGAAAGGGCTTGAGCAGATAATCAAAAATACCGGCGTCGCGGGCGCGATGCACAGTTTCGGTGTCGGCATTGGCTGTCAACAGAATCATCGGCGCCTTGAGCTTGTTGCTTAATTTTTCAGCAGCACTGATGCCATTCATAACGGGCATGGAATAATCGAGCACCAGCAACAAGGGGCTGTGAACCAGGGCAATATCTACCGCCTGTGCCCCATTTTCAGCCTCGATAATCCGCTCAAAGCCAAAAGCCGTGAGGGTTTCAGCAACCTGGCGGCGAATCAGGGGTTCATCATCAGCAATTAGAGCAGTCTTCATAGCAATGTCCTCTCGGGTTGGGGATACAGAGGACTTTGCATAGCAAGTGCCAAGGGATTAAA
>JAACTI010000054.1 GCA_009993495.1 Deltaproteobacteria bacterium
TGGAAACCGGCACGGCGGCAGGGTCGCAGATGATCGACCAGATGGACACACAGCTTGACGCTATGGTGTCAGCCTGGACCTCCACCATCCTCAGCAACCTGGAGGACCCGATTACCCAGGCTAATATGGATCTGCTGAAGATCGACGACCGCGAACCGCTGGAGGCCTTCATCAAGTCGAAGGAACTGCCGGTGCCGCTTGACAGCAACTTTGTCCATGCCCTGAAGGAGGTCCTTTCCGGACTGGTCAAGGTCACCGTCAAGGCGCAGGAGCTGCAACAGGCCCTGCAAGTCACCGCTGGCCCGGCCACCCCGACTGAGATGAAAAAACGCTTTGAGGAGTACATCGATCAACTCACCAAGGGCAAGGACCCGGCCAAGGTGCGGATCGTCATGGAATGAGAGTGACTAAGCGAGTGACCAACTTCGCCGAGCTTGGTCACCCGCAAAGTGACCAAGCTGAGAAACCAGACGAAAGCCAAGGATTATGAAGATGAAAGAAAACAGTTTGTTCGACTCGCTGCTTGAAGAGCCGCAGAAGCCCTCCGGCCCGGTGACTTGCCTCGGCATGACGTTCGAGGACGACGAGGCCCGTCGTGCCCATTTCACCGAGGAGCTCCAAAAGAAGCTGCAGGACCCGGACTTTCGCAAGATCGAAGGCTTTCCCATAGGTAGCGACGAAGACATCCTGAATCTGAGCGATCCGCCTTACTACACCGCCTGCCCGAACCCCTGGCTCGCCGACTTCATCGCCGAATGGGAGGCGCAAAAGCCAGAACAGCCCGATGGCTACCACTATCACCGTGAGCCTTTTGCGGCCGACGTGAGTGAGGGGAAAAACGACCCAATTTACAACGCGCACTCCTATCACACCAAGGTACCGCATAAGGCCATCATGCGTTACATCCTCCATTACACGCAGCCGGGGGATATTGTGTTTGACGGTTTCTGCGGAACCGGCATGACGGGGGTGGCTGGTGCATTGTGTGGAGAACTCGGAAGTGTGCGCACTCCGTCTGTAAAAGGCGCTTCCGTTGGAGAACGAAAAGTCCTTATTTCTGACCTTTCGCCAATTGCATCTTTCATCTCTAGTAGCCTTTTAAGGCCAGTTTCGAGCTCATCTTATACGAAAGAAGTAAAGCGAATTTGCAGTGAAATCGAGCGGGACTACGGCCATCTTTACGCAACAAATCACAATGGATGGAAAGTTCGAGACCGGAAAGCACTTGAGCACAAGGCATATTTCCGCAGAGGAGATCAAAAAGGACAAGTCGAGTTCACAATTTATTCTGATGCCATAAGGTGTCCCGAATGTAGTCACGAAACGACTTATTACGAAGTGGCTGTAGACGAGGCAAATGATGCTTTGTATAGCGAGATCCGATGCCCTGCATGTGATTCAGTGATACCTGAAGGAAAATGGGAGACTGTCTTCACAAACACATATGACCCAGTTCTTAGGAAGCCCATTAATATTTCGAAAATTGTCCCCGTAATTATTAATTACACCGTTGGCAAAACGAGACATGAAAAATTGGTTGACAGTGAGGATTTGGCTGCAATTCACGAAGCTGAAAAACTACTAGAAACGATTAGCTTGCCTTCTGTGCAGATGATGCCAGGAAAGGAAACACAACGTAACTCAGGCATAGGGATTACTCATATTCATCATTTTTTTACCACTCGTGAGCACCTCTTTGTGGCGTTGCTCATAGAGAGAATAAAAGCACTTAAAGATTTAAACATAAGATTGCTCCTTATGTTTGCCCTGACATCATCTCTTCCATATGCATCGCGCATGCGCCGGTTCCGCGCTGATAGAAAAGGTGGAGGTCCTCTTTCAGGAACATTGTATGTTAGCTCATTAATCACGCCACCACATGTGTTAAGAACTTTTGAGCGTAATGCAAAGACTATCGGAGATACCCTATCCAACCCCGTTTCTAAATCACGTAGTCAGGTTGTCTCTACTCAAAGCGCTGATTGTTTGCGTAATATGCCAGATAACTCAATCGACTACATTTTCACAGACCCACCATTTGGACACAACTTCGATTATTCTGAGCTTAATTTTTTCTGGGAAGCCTTTTTAGGCGTTTTTACAAATCAGACGCCAGAAGCGATTGTCAGTACATCTCAGAAGAAAGGTGTCGAAGAATATCGTCATTTGATGGAGGCTTGTTTTCGAGAATATTACAGAGTGTTGAAACCCGGGCATTGGATTACGGTGGAATTCTCCAACACTAAAGCATCGGTGTGGAATGCTATCCAATCCGCACTTGAGCGTTGCGGGTTCGTTGTGGCCAATGTTGCCAGCCTCGACAAAAAGCAACATTCATTCAAGGCAGTAATGACGCCAACTGCAGTAAAACAAGACCTCATTATCACTGCATATAAGCCCAATGGAGGTCTTGAAGAGAGATTTGAACGAGAAGCGGCGACGGAAGAAGGTGTTTGGGATTTTGTTCGCACCCACCTCAATTATCTTCCGGTGATTAAGCAGCACGGGGGAATGCTGCAAATGATTCCAGAAAGAGATCCCCGTATTCTATTTGACCAGATGGTGGCTTATTACGTCAGAAAAGGATACCCGGTACCCATCTCCAGCCAGGAGTTCCAAGTTGGCTTGTCACAGCGCTTCATTGATAGGGATGGGATGTATTTTCTTTCTGAGCAAGTCGCAGAATATGACCGCAAGAAGATGACATCGCAGCAACTTGTCCAGGCATCGCTATTTGTTTCAGATGAAGCGTCCGCTATTCAATGGTTGAGACAGGTAATTAAAGAAAAGCCTCAGACGTTTCAAGATGTACACCCGTTATTCATTAAGGAGACTCAGCGGGCCTGGAACAAAAACGAGTCGTCGCTAGAGCTTTCGACGCTTCTTGAGCAGAATTTTTTACGCTACGACGGCAAAGGCCCGGTGCCCGAGCAGATCCACGCTTACCTCTCCACCAACTGGAAGGAGCTGCGTAACCTGCCCAAGGATGACCCGACCCTGGTCACCAAGGCCCGTGACCGCTGGTACGTGCCCGATCCCAACAAGGCAGGCGACCTTGAGAAATTGCGCGAGAAGGCGCTGCTCAAGGAGTTCGAGGAATACAAAGAGGTCAAAAAGAAACTCAAGGTCTTCCGCCTGGAGGCTGTCCGCGCTGGATTCAAGAAAGCCTGGCAGGAGCGCGATTACGCCGTCATCGTCGCCGTGGCCGACAAGATCCCCAACAACGTCCTGGAAGAAGATCCCAAGCTGCTCATGTGGTACGACCAGGCAGTAACACGGATGGGAGGCGAATAGCCCATGATTACCAAATGGAAGGTCTTCAACTTTAAATCGATTCGCGAGGAAACCGAGCTGGATCTCGGCCCGCTTACGATCTTCGCTGGCGCAAACAGCAGTGGGAAGAGCACATTTATTCAATCTGTCCTTCTCGTTGCGCAGACATTGGCTCATAAAGTCGGATCACGATCTGTCGTATTGAATGGTGCTCTCACAAGCTTAGGCCAGTTTGACGACCTGAAGTCCAATGGCGGCGAGTCGGACCAGATCACCATCAAATGTACATGTCGGCCGCTGCCGAATCAGGATGCTGTACCCCCGAGGCGCTCTCAATTCGCCCCCCGTAGCGCTATTTACTATGGGCCGCGCTCCAATCAGCTTCAGGAAATCGCTTGCGAGATCTCTTTTGATGCCGATCCATCAAGCTCCCAGCGTGATCTGTTTCAAATCCAACCTCGGCTTTTTGCCACCCAGTTGTCCTGCGTATCCAGAGACGAGGACAACGTTGATCAAAAAGCAGACATCTCTATTCACCAATCCACCAAGGCCATCTCCGAGATTGAAGGCGCTGATGGCACAAGTGAAATCGACGATCAGCTACGTGCCAGTTTGGCTTACGCAGTTGAACTGGACGAGAGCTCCATGACCGAGGTTAAGGAGGATTTTCGTTCGGCCAAGCCTATCGGCTGCATGCTGAGACACTTCCTTCCTGAGAGAATCGTTTACGCCATCGATACCATCGCAGAGGACGCGAACGCCATCGCCATAGCTCTCCAGGATGATGGCCGACGTGCCATAGGCTTACGGCGCAGCATGGGAAGGGAGATTCTTCTTTCCGAAGAGATCATTGCGGTCTTGCGCGAAGTCCTCGAAGGCACTATCGATTTCGACCAAGCTTTCAAGGACAAGTATCGGCAGGAGTCACTTTTCGGTACTGAGTCCGAGACACTTACATTCCGGGCTTGGCATGAACGGCTGCGCAGCCTCCCACGCGATGAGCGCCTGAAGGTTCAGCAGGTACTGCGTGAGCGTGAGGACCTTTTTGACCGCATTCATGCGGCCATGAAGGGCTCTGTTGCCCAAAGGCCAGAATCACATGCATTCGCCCCACTGAGACCACCTCGTTTAATAGCCGAGGCCACCTGGTATCTGGACAATTTCTTCGCCTCCTCCTTGAAATACCTCGGCCCATTGAGGGATGCTCCCAAACCGCTGTATCCGCTCGCGCCAGCAGCTGACCCACATGACGTAGGCTTACGCGGAGAACACACTGCTTCCATTCTTGAACTGCACAAGAACAAGAAGATCCGCTACATCCCTTCGGCAAATTTCAAAGCCCCGGTAATTGACCGCAAAACGGTTACCCGGACACTCGAAGCGGCGGTTATCGATTGGCTCCAATATCTGGGTGTGGCCAGTTCGGTAAAAAGCCGCGATCAGGGGAAATTGGGGCACGAGCTGAAGGTGGGGCTTTTCAATTCGGATAGCACGCATGACCTCACGCATGTGGGCGTAGGTGTCAGCCAGGTTTTGCCAATTCTCGTCATGTGCCTTCTCGCTGACACGGACTCTACACTCGTTTTTGAGCAGCCGGAGTTGCATCTTCATCCGAAGGTTCAGACCCTGCTCGGCGACTTTTTCCTTTCGATGGCGCTATGCAACAAGCAGTGCATTGTTGAAACCCACAGCGAATATTTCATCGACCGCCTCCGTTTCCGAATTGCAGCGGCATCACCCGAGAAGGAGCTCAACAGCCAGGCCAAGATTTACTTCGTGGAAAAGCCGTCGCAGGGTTCATCTTTCCGAGAGGTGGTGATTAACGAGTACGGAGCCATCTCAGACTGGCCGGAAGGGTTCTTTGACCAGTCTCAACAGCAGGCCGAGGAAATTTTGAGAGCTGCGGCGATGAAGCGGAAAGCAAGCCGGAGGAATAAAGATGGATAGCCTGCCCAGCGTAACGATTGACGCAGGCGTGCTCGCTGTTCCCCATGTTGATTGCGCCAAGGATGATGCTTTCCAGTACGTGGACACGCTACTGGACTGGAGCAAGTTGCTTGATGAGCCCTGGGTCGCCATTTACATGAGCGAGCGGGCTTCAGAGTCCCTTTTTGCCGATGGCTTGTATCCACTGAGGGATCAACTCAGAGAACTGTTTAATGCCCACGGCATAGTAGAATACGACGTCAATACGGTTGCGAGAATTGCCAACCAGCTTCTGGCGATCACTCCATCCTTTGAAACCTACTATCGGGTCAAGGATGTCTTGTCAGAACATTTGGAAACAGATCCGGATGTTATTCGCCTGACAACCCATGACGGCCTCCAGTCCGATCTTGCCCGATGCATCACGTTGATCGCCGTTCTACGCAAGCACTGCTCCCAACCTCTTGGGGGCCATTCGCTCATACTGAGAGAAGCGCCCAAACAGGTAATCCAGGTAAGAGCCCATATTCACGAGCTCGAACATTCCAGAGACGATATCCCGGTATTGTCGTGCCCGCCCGAGTTCTTTGAAGGCGATGTGTTGGTCTGTGACGATTTTCGGGGCCTGATCGATTGTCTCGATGAATCCGCCATTCTGGTTGGCGCGTCTGATGACCTTGGAATTGAACTCGCCGTCCGAATCGCTCTGTTCAAAAATGCGACTGCGCAAGGTGATTCTCCTGACTGGGGCGGCGTGATTGTTCCAGCCATAGGGTCAAAATTCCGGGAGTTGTGCCAGCAGGTTTGTGCTGACCAAGGGGATTCTGTACCACCCAAGATACTTCGATCAATCATAGAGACTATCAAAGGAAACAATCTTCCAGCCGTACATGCTTTGCGAACAGGATCTGGCGGGGATGATCCGCAAAGAATGCGAGGCTCCGATAAGGCGCAGCGTCGTGATATTGATAGGGAATTCCATCTTCATTACTGGGAGTGCGCCGACGGGACAGTCGAATTGGCGTCAGTGGTTTATCACAATGATTTTTCAATTCCGGGATGATGTCGATGCAGGATGTTTGGCAATACAGCACCATTCATAACAGCGCCTGCAAGGTCATTGAAGAACAGACCTTGTGGGGGCAGACGGTTTTCCGTGTCTGGTTGCCGAACCAGGACGCGGTGGTGCGCGTGCCTCACTCCGCCTTGCGGCCGCTGAGTTCCGACGTGCAGCCGGAGATTGAGGCTGGGCGCATTGCCTATGTGGCCGCCGCAGCCAAGGTGGCCGAGGTGCTCGAAGGCTCCACCAGCGCCACTGACGGCCATGTGCTGCTGGCTCCCATGGAGTCTAACGTCATTCCGCTGCCGCACCAGATCCACGCCTTGTCCCGGGCCATCTCCGGCGACCGCGTGCGCTACCTGCTGGCCGACGAGGTGGGTCTCGGCAAGACCATCGAGGCCGGTCTGGTCATGCGCGAGCTCAAACTGCGAGGGCTTGTTCGCCGAACCTTGGTTGTCTCTCCCAAAGGTATTGCCACTCAGTGGGTGGCGGAAATGCAGACCCACTTCAATGAACAGTTCCAGCTTGTTCTGGGTGACGACATCAGCACACTGCAACGCTTGGCTCCAGGGGCAGACCAGCGGAGCTCAGCCTGGTCGATGTTCGATCAGGTCATCGTCTCGCTTGACTCCGTCAAGCCCATGGACAAGCGGCGTGGCTGGACGGCGGAAAGGGTCGCCGAATACAACCGCAGCCGGTTCGAGGATTTGATTACCGCCGGTTGGGACCTGGTGGTGGTGGACGAAGCGCACCGCTTGGGTGGCAGCACCGATCAGGTCGCTCGCTACAAGCTCGGCCGTGGATTGGCGGAAGCCGCGCCCTATGTGCTGCTGCTTTCGGCCACGCCTCACCAGGGCAAGACCGATGCCTTCCATCGTTTGATGAGCCTGCTGGATGACGACGCCTTTCCGGATATGGAGAGCGTCTCCCGCGAGCGGGTGGCTCCTTATGTCATCCGCACCGAGAAGCGCAAGGCCATTGATGCCGACGGCAAGCCGCTCTTTAAACCCCGGCGCACGCAGATGGCCCCGGTGTCCTGGGAGAGCCGTCACCACTTGCAGCAGCTCCTCTATGAGGCTGTAACCGACTACGTGCGCGAGGGCTACAACCAGGCCCTGCGCGAGAAGAAGCGCCACATCGGCTTTCTGATGATCCTGATGCAGCGCCTGGTGGTTTCAAGCACCCGGGCGATCCGCACCACTCTGGAACGGCGGCTCGCCGCACTCAAGGATGGCGAGCAACAAGCCAGCATGCGCCTGGCGGAACTTGAAAATGGCGCGGAGGGATCGGAAAGCCCAGACGATGAAATAGCCGAGCTGTACGACATGGACGGCCAGGAGTTGCTCGATGAGCTGCTGAAATCCCATGTGTCTGCTCTGCAGAGCGAAGGCAGCCATGTTGAGACCCTGCTCGACGCGGCGGTCCGTTGTGAACAGGCTGGCCCCGATGCCAAGGCCGAGGCGCTGATCGAGTGGATCTACAAGCTGCAAGCCGAGGAAAACGAACCGGACCTGAAGGTGTTGATCTTTACCGAGTTCGTTCCCACCCAGCAGATGTTGAAGGAGTTTCTGGAAACCCGGGGAATCTCTGTGGCCACCCTGAACGGCTCCATGGGCATGGAGGAACGTGGGGCAGCCCAGGATGCCTTCCGTAAATCGCATCGTGTATTGGTCTCCACCGATGCGGGTGGTGAGGGTCTGAACCTGCAGTTCGCCCACGTCATCATCAACTACGACATCCCCTGGAACCCCATGCGGCTGGAGCAACGTATCGGTCGTGTGGACCGTATTGGTCAGCCAAAAACTGTACAGGCGATCAATTTCGTTTTTGAAGATTCGGTCGAGTTCCGCGTGCGCGAGGTGCTGGAGCAGAAACTCTCGGTGATCTTCGAAGAGTTCGGCATCGACAAGACCGGTGACGTGCTCGACTCCGCCCAGGCCGGTGAGTTGTTCGAGGATGTGTTCGCCTCGGCCATCCTTAATCCTGACGGTATCGAGACCTCCGTCGAGCACACGGTAGCCAGGATTCGGGATGAGATTCAGCAGGTGCGCGAGTCCTCCGCCATCTATGGCATCTCCGAAGAGCCGGATGTGCAAACCGCTGAGCGTCTGCGCTCCCATCCACTGCCCCACTGGGTGGAACGGATGACGGTCGGTTACCTCAACTCCCATGGCGGTATGGCCAGTCGCAAGCGCTCCTGGTGGGATCTGAATTGGCCGGACGGTCAGGAACACCGCAAAGCCGTATTCAGCGCCCGAGAAGCGAATCGCTTGACCGACGCAACTCTGCTCAACCTTGAAAATAGCCGTGTCCGTGGTCTTGCCCTGAACCTGCCCCAGGTCGCGGCAGGTCAGCCATTGCCTTGCGTAACCGTGAGCGGACTACCGGCCAGCATCACGGGTTTCTGGGGGCTGTTTGAGATTCGTCTTCAGGCCGGAATGCACCAGAAGACACAACTCCTGCGCATCCCCATGGTGCGGCGTGGCTATGTCAGCGTGTTCTTGAGCGAGGAAGGCAAACTGTTTCTGCCCACGGCCCGGCATATCTGGGATGCGCTACAGACAGCGGAAGCCGAAGTGCAAGCCACCCTCGGGCAGGATGAATCCATCACCGCCCATGAGCGTTTGCAGATTGCTGCCGAACAGGCCGGACAGGAGCTGTTCGACGCCCTGCAGCAGGCGCACATAGCTTCGGTGACCCGGGAAGAGGAACGCGGCATGGTCGCCTTTACATCTCGGCGGAAGGCCATCGAGCGGGTGGGGCTGCCCGAAGTGCGCCAGTACCGTCTGGCCCGCTGTGCTGCCGAGGAAACTGAGTGGCGACATGAACTGCAATCAGCGCGGCAGATCGTACCGGAAATCCGGTCGCTGCTGATGCTGCGCATCGTCAAGGGAGGCGCTCAATGAGTAGCTGGCGAGACGCTATCCTGAATGACTTCGTTCCCAATGTCAGCAAGCTGACCCTGGTCGCCGATCCGGACTGCTTGTTGACCGAGGAGAAACTGGCGCTTGAATTACGCGGGCGCGGCTTCGACCTGATCGAGTTCAATGACCCGGTCGAATTCAGATACGCCTATGAGTCCAAATACCGCTCAATCTGGGATCGCGGCGAACATACCGACCTGGTGGTGATTCTCCGGTTGCAGGATGCCGAGCTGGAATCGTTGCCTTACGACCTGCTGCAAGCGGGCCGCAAGCTTTCATTCAATCTGGGGGATCTGTTCCCAACGCTCAGCTATCCGGTCATCGAGAAGCTCGACCGAAGCCTGCTGGACGCACTTTTTGAGGCTCAACGCAAGTCGCCGCCGGATCGCATGGGCGATAACACCACCAAGGATTTCATCCTTCGCCATGTGTTCGGCATCGCCGCTGAGCTGATTGCCAGCGAGGTGGAACTGCTTCGCGCCTTGCTGCGCCTGCACTATGGGAAGCTACAGATCCCGCAGATGCTGGCTGAGCGGCTTATCCAGGTTCTCAAAGGGCATGATGGATTCAAGGCTTGGCCGCTCTCTGAAATCGTTCCAGACGACGAGGCGTTCTTCGCCTTTTTGCAGGAACGCTGGCCGCTATTTCTCTCCAGGCTTGGCAGTGCCAATCAGGTACGGGAAGACGCGCCGGAATATGGCCTCAAGTATCCCGGCCCAGATCATCTGCCGTTCGATCATCAGGACATCAAAGTCTATATCGACAACCTCTTCCTGGAGGGGAAACTCACGCCTGTCGAGGCCACAGATATTAAAGTGGATGCCGGGTCCTGGGTTCGAAGCGGCATTGCAGTGGCCGGTGTAGATGACGAAGAGCTTCGTGTTTCCCGCCTGTTTGACCTTGTCGAAAAGGAGCTGCCCACAGCGGAAGCGCGTTACTCGGACTGGACCGCTTTTGCATTGAAATGGGCCGAACTGTCTTCGCTGGTTCATTGCGGCAACAGCACCGAGTATCAGACCCGGCTCAGGGAAATCGGCGACGCACTGAACACGACCTTTGCCGGTTGGTTGGCCGACCACTATTCCAGCTTGATCAACTTGCCGCCGACCAATCCGGCCATGCTGCACCATGTGCCGCGCCGCCTGGCCCGGGATATCGAGGACTCCGGCAATAGCCGTGCCGCGCTGATCGTGGTTGATGGTCTGGCCCTGGATCAGTGGGTGACCATCCGCCAGCTTCTGCAAAAGCAGGATGCCAATCTAGTCATGCGCGAATCCGCGACCTTCGCCTGGATTCCGACGCTGACCTCGGTATCGCGGCAATCGATCTTCTCGGGCAAGCCGCCGCTCTATTTTCCGTCATCCATCAACTCGACCAACAGCGAAGAGAAACTCTGGAAGCAGTTCTGGGAAGGCCATGGTCTGTCACGGCTGGATGTCGCCTACCAGCGAGGCCTTGGCGACGGCGATGCTGCGGGCGTCCTCGACGCCGCAATCCATCCCGGGAAGACCAAGGTGGTGGGGCTGGTCGTGGACAAGGTGGACAAGATCATGCACGGCATGCAACTCGGCTCGGCCGGGATGCACAACCAGATCAAGCAGTGGTGCCATGCAGGATTTCTTTCCGCGCTGGTCGGCCAACTGCTGGATTACGGCTATGAGGTCTGGCTGACAGCCGATCACGGCAATATTCAATGCGAAGGCAAAGGACGCCCATCTGAGGGTGTGATTGCCGAGACTCGCGGCGAGCGGGTTCGTGTCTATCCCACGCCGGAACTCCGTTCTCAGGTCGCTTGCGCTTTTCCGTTTGCGCACGAGTGGCAGCCGGTCGGATTGCCAGCGGACTATTTCCCTCTGGTGGCCGGTGGCCGCGACGCATTCGTGAACCCGGGAGATGTCA
>JAACTI010000335.1 GCA_009993495.1 Deltaproteobacteria bacterium
TGGTCGAAGCGCCAACGAAAGCCGATCCTGAAGTTGAGAAAAGACACAAGGCGCTCGAAAAATATCTCACCCGCCTGAGCCGCGTATGTTTGTCCCTGCCGCTGGCCGCGCTGGGCGGAGGCGATGGCGACGAAAGCGACATCACCCTCGATAAAGTCTATATCGCGTTGAATACCACGCTGAGTCATGAACATATCGAAGAAGCATCGGAGCGGGAGAAAAAAGATGGAGTCAGTGGATTGATTCGACACCCCGAAAAGGATAAACCAATCACCGCGCTTGAATCTGTGACGGAACACAAAAGGCTTGCCCTGCTCGGCGACCCCGGAGCGGGCAAAAGCACTTTCGTAAAAAACCTGCTGGCCTGGCAGGCAGGCGCGCAGTTGGGAAAATTGCCGCCCCCCGCAGGCATCGAAACCGGTCTACTTCCCGTGTTGATCATCCTGCGCGACATGGCTCCACGGCTGGCAAAACTCAATCTGGACAGCCTGCCCGCACAGCAACGCGATGAAAAATTGGCGCAAATCGTCTGGGAGCAAATTCAAAATGACCTGGGCGAAGAGTGCGCCGATTTTTGCGGTACTTTGCATGAAGCCCTGCAAAGCGGGCATTGCCTGCTCGTGCTGGATGGCCTTGACGAAGTTCCGCATGACCTGCGCGTCCGCGTTCGCCAGGCAGTGGATGCCTTGCTCAAACAATATCATCTCCAGCGTGTGATCCTCACCTGCCGGGTGCGCTCGTATGTGGGCGATTCTGTTTTGCCCAACTTTACCAGCCGCACGCTCGCGCCTTTCAACGAAGAACAGATCGGCAACTTTATTCAGCACTGGTACAACACCCAGCACGAACTCGGAAAATTCAATGAAGAGCAAACCAAAGCGCGCATGGACGATCTGTCCCGCGCCGCGCTGGAAGCCGATATGCGCGAACTTTCCAGCAACCCGATGCTCCTGACCACGATGGCGATCATCCACCAGCGTGAGGTAGGCTTGCCGCGTGAGCGCGTGCGCTTATATCACCTGGCTGTGGAAGTGCTCCTGCGCCGCTGGCAAAAACATAAAGTGGGCGATGCCGCCCTGGCTGAATTTCTCAAAAACGATTTAAAACTGCGTGCCGTGATGGAAGCCCTCGCATATCAGGCGCATCGCGCCAGCGCCGGGCAAGGCGGAACGGGTACGCTTCTGCGGAAGGACGCGCTGGATTTGCTCGAAAAAGATGAACATCTTGGTGATGTGAAATTGGCCGCCGATTTTTTGGACTACGTGGATCAACGCGCCGGGCTTCTGGTTGGCTACGGCGGTGAATTGGCCAGGCCCACCTCGTACAGTTTTCCGCATCGCACCTTTCAGGAATACCTGGCTGGCTCCTTCCTTGCGGGACAGCGTGACCGCGTGCGCACCTTCCACGACCACGCGGCAGAAGGTGACAGTTGGGATCTTGCCGCGCGGATGGCATTCGAGGAAATGTACTACAACCGCCGTGGTGAAAACGAATTGCTGGATCTTGCTTATCAACTGGACAAGCCAAATGGAAAGGGCGAACAATGCGAGCGCGTCCGACTGTGGGCGGGGCAGATCGTTGCGCTGGTGGGAAAGGAAGTCACCGAGCGCGATACACATCCCAACGGCGGATCTGCCTATCTAAACCGCCTCCTGCCTGGACTGGTAAATATTTTGGGCAGCGACGCGTTACCTCCCCTCGAGCGCGCCGAAGCCGGGCGCGTCCTGGCGAGCCTGGGCGACCCGCGTGAAGAAGTTTTGCAAATCGAGAAATTAGTTTTCTGCTGTGTGCCCGCCGGTGAATTTAGGATGGGCGAAGGAAAGGAAGAACACAAAGTTAAACTGCCTGAGTATCACATCTCTCGCTTTCCCATCTCCAACGCGCAGTTTGACCAGTTTGTGAAAGCCGAAGGATACAGACAGGAAAAATACTGGCAGGAAGCAAAACAGGCTGGGTATTGGAACGCGGCAGGTTTTAAGGGCAGGTGGGACGATGCGGCCAGAAACGCGCCGGACGATAATGGTGCGCCCTTCAATTTCTCCAATCATCCGGTTGTGGGCGTTTCCTGGTATGAAGCGCTGGCCTTTACGCGCTGGCTCGAAGAACAGTTAAAAGTTGAATCCTTCGGCTCCGCTCAGGGCCAGGGTTGCAAGTTGCAGGTGTACGATATCAAGAATGACGCTATTTACACAGACGATAATCTGCAATCGTTAATCGTCAATCGCAAATTGAAAATTACCCTGCCCAGCGAAGCCGAATGGGAGAAGGCCTCACGCGGTTTGGATGCCAGGGAATACCCCTGGGAAGGAAAGTTCAACTCGAATTTTGCGAATATGGCAGAAACAGGAATTGGAACCACTTCGGCCCTGGGTTGTTTCCCGCAGGGCCGAAGTCCTTACGGTTTGCAGGACATGAGCGGCAATGTCTGGGAATGGACGCGCAGCGAATATAAAGACTATCCATATCTCGCAAGTGATGGCAGGGAAGACCTCAGTAAAAAAGTAGAGTCTCGTTCACTTCGCGGCGGTTC
>JAACTI010000336.1 GCA_009993495.1 Deltaproteobacteria bacterium
CTCAGCGGGGCTTGCTGGCCAAACTTGATCTATAGCGGGATCAATAAAATCGACCGGCCCACGCGGCGCGGCACAGGAAGCAAGCAGAAGAAGCGCCCCCAACCGTAGAACCCATGGGAACAGTCGATTATTCAATCAATTTCTCCAAGGTATATTTCTGTTTCAGGCTGGCCATCCAGGCAGTATAAAGCTCATCGCGCTGTTGTTTCTCGAGGCGGGTTTTAAGCTTGAGCCGCATCTCGTCGTAGCTCATCTGACGGGGTTCATTGACCTGAGTCAGCTTAATAATATGAAAACCATAACGAGTTTTCACCAACTCGGAAATTTCACCAACCTTGAGGGTTTTTAAGGCGTCTTCAAAGGGCTTTTCGGTCTGGCCGTCATGGAACATGCCCAGATCACCACCAACGTATTTCGTGCGATCATCAGAATTAAAATAGGCCAGGTCAAAAAAATCTTCCCCCTCTTTGGCACGCTTCAGTAACTGCTCAGCCTTTTCCTGCAAAGCCTGTCGTTCTTGCTGATTCGAAGCAGGATCAACCTTGATCAGAATATGACTGGCGCGATACTGTTGCGGCATAAAAAACATCTGTTTGTTCTGGTCATAATAGGCACGAATAACCTCTTCTCTCACGTCTATTTTGTCTGTGATCGCGGTCTTTTCAGCCTCGTCTGCAAGGAGCTGTCGATAGATGGCACCACGGAGCCCCGTTTCTGTTTCTACGGCGACGGCAGCCTCAAAATCTTGTTCGGTCTTAAAGTTTTTTTTAATTTTCTGCACCTGCTCGTCGACCTTTGCTGCGGGAGCTGAAATTTCATTATCAATCGCAAACTTCACCTTATAGCCCCGTTCAATCAAGGTATTGAGAGCTTCCTGTTTGATTTCATCAACCTTTTCAGCCGAAACTCCACCGTGAAAGCCCACCCGCATCGGCATAATTTGATTAACTTGCCGTTGCAATTCAAAGGTTGTAATTGGAACTCCACCAATCCGCGCGACAATGCCTTCATCCTGAGCAAATACAGCAACCGGCAGCAACAACAGCACAATAAAAATAATGCGTAATGTGATCATCAAAATCTCCACTCTTATATTTGGGTAGCGAGCAATCGCGGTATGTTAGGAAACAGCTCTGGGTAGAGTCAAGCAGTATTCACGCCAAAAAACAAAAAGAGAGCAACCCTGTAAGTGAGTTGCTCTCTTTTAGCTGAATGGCGGGGCCGACGGGACTTGAACCCGCGACCTCCGGCGTGACAGGCCGGCGTTGTAACCGACTCTACTACGGCCCCGCAAACTGTATGGTGGGCGAAGAGGGGCTCGAACCCCCGACATCCTGCTTGTAAGGCAGGCGCTCTCCCAGCTGAGCTATTCGCCCCAAAAATGGCGGGGCCGACGGGACTTGAACCCGCGACCTCCGGCGTGACAGGCCGGCGTTGTAACCGACTCTACTACGGCCCCGCAACACAAAAACAAAGAAGCTTAAAGCGCCCGTTTATCAGAAAAAGTGGACAGCTTTACGCTTCCTCGTTTTTGTCAAACAGATGTATCTTTTCAGTTGACTGCGTCTTTCAGTGCTTTGCCTGCTTTGAACTTAGGAACCTTGGCCGCAGGAATTTCAATCTTCTTGCCCGTCTGGGGGTTTTGACCGGTACGCGCAGCGCGATCACCAACGCTGAAAGTTCCGAATCCAACCAGAGCAACCTTCTCACCAGCTTTCAGCGCATCGGTAATGGCTTCGGCAAAAGCCTTAAGCGCCCCCTCGGCATCGACCTTGGTCAGTCCAGCTTTTTCTGCAATTGCATTCACAAGCTCGGCTTTTGTCACAACACACCTCCTGAAAGATTTAGGGAATAAACTGCTTCAAAACGCGACTAGGTATAACAGACTCTGAAAAAAACTGTCAAGCAGTTTTTGCCCATTTTTTGCGGGCTGGCGCTATTTTATGTCCAAGTTTTCAGCCACGACCTGTACAGCGTCAGGCAAAAAACTAGAGTCCTTCGCCACCAGAGCCAAATCCAACACCTGATCCATGTTCGCAACCAGCTGAAGATCAAGGTTATTCTTCAATGTGTCCGGCAGATCACTGAGGTTTTTACCGTTATCCTGCGGTAACAAGACGGTTTTAATTCCGCCACGTCGCGCCGCCAGAAGTTTTTCTTTTAACCCGCCAATTGGCAGCACACGGCCACGTAAGGTGACCTCTCCCGTCATGGCGACCTCATGCCGAACGGGCCTACCGGTCAAGGCCGATGCCAGTGCGGTTGCCATGGTTATGCCGGCAGATGGACCATCCTTAGGCACGGCTCCCTCAGGCACATGGATATGCACATCCAGCTTATTTGAAAAATCTTCGGCTAATTCGAGAATTTTCCAGCGAGAACGCACAAAACTGAAAGCCGCCTGTGCCGATTCCTGCATCACTTCACCAAGCTTACCAGTAATGGTTAATTTACCGCTTCCCGGCAAGAGACTCACCTCA
>JAACTI010000055.1 GCA_009993495.1 Deltaproteobacteria bacterium
CCAAGATCGTTTCTCGGAAGAAAATTCCCGTCCGAGCCGCGCTTGAAAACGATGGTTGTGCTTTCTAAGTGATAAATGATTGCGCCCGATAAATTGCCGCTATCATCAAAGAATTTTCTCTCGTACTCATATTCAGAAAACGAGCCGAGCGGTTGCACCCATTCGAACCAGTCTGAAAACCAGTTGTACCCAAAGGGGCCATCCGTAGATATTTGAGTTGTCCAGGATAGGCTTGGAACCTGGGTGGTTTGCCCCGCATACGCCGTATTAGATAAGGCGTGTACTTGACCGCCATTAGGGCTGCCTACGCCCGTTAAGATTTGCACCCGACGATTGGAACCGTAGCTTAATCCCAGCCCAATACTCTCCCCGCTTGATGTTTGGACCTGGAGATCCTCATCCACGTCAAAGGTGTAGGTGCCGGGGATCATAGAAACCATGGATCCCGTTGACTGGCTGCTGGATTTTATGCAACACGTGTTATCGCCACAGGGATCGGGCGGCGGATCCGGCGGGCAGTCGCTTGAACTGGGGATGGTGCTGTAACTTGGCGGCCGGGTACTGCCTCCGCAGCAGCCTTGGACACCTCCGCCGGTATAGCCGACGCCGCCGGTATAGCCGCCTCCGCTAACACCACAGCCGCCGGTCCCCACGCAGTACGAGCTGGATCCGGATCCGGTCCTTTCCGCCCCTGATCCTGGGCAAATCGGATAGCGGTAGGTAATACTCCCGCAGATCGTGCATCCACCCCCTCCTCCGTAGCCGGTAATCTCGGAAAGGAGCGGATCATCGCCTACGGAAAGGGCGGCAAGGGTCTGAAGCTCTGTGGAGGGCGTGTCCGAAAGCCACGTGATCCTGAACGGAAGCGGAACCGATTCCATGGCATCCAGGCGATCCGGAAGGGTGCCCAGGATTTCGAAGGCCATATTCTGGTTGGACGCGGGCCGCTGCAGGGTGACATCCTTGGCGGCGATAAGACCGTGGTTGGTAACTTTATATTCGCCGTAATAGACTTGACCCTTTTCCAGCCGGGGCAGATTGACAAAGGCCGGTTCCACCACGACCACGGGCGCAGGGACATCGGTCACAAAGGTCGTGGTGATCCGGATCTCGTAGCGGTCCTCGATCACGATGGGGACGACCGACCATTCGATGGTCACGAATACATTCTCCAGCACGACTTCGACGGGGGTGGTATAGCCGGGCTGGACCTGGAAGGTCCCCATCCAGGATTTGTGTCCCGGCGCGCTGACCGTGTAGTTGTAGGAGCCGGTGGGGAGATCGGTGAAGGTTGCGGAGCCGTTTGCATCGGTTTTCGCATCCTGACGGATGGACAGGACCTGGGCATGCTGAATCGAGACGTCGGCAGCCTCGACATTTTCATAGAGGCTGTCCGTGACCGAGAAGGTGACGTTGCCTGTGTTGGCCGAGGTCACATGCACCTGCACGTAGTAGATGTAGGGAGGATGATTATCCGCCTCCACGGTAAAGGAATCGGTGTAGATGCCGTCCTGGGTGCCGGCGGGAGGGGTCATCACCACGCCCAAGGTGAATCCGGCCCCGGCAGGCACCGTCCCCACCGCACGGCTTCGGTCCAGACCGATCCAGGAGGTGGAAGGGCCGGAAATACGGGCATTGATCAAATCCTTAAAGCCCTCGTTGGTAAAGGTCACGCCACGGATGGCCTGCTCGCCGGGATGGACAAAGCCCTCAACAAACGAGGGCGAGGCTGACAGATACGGCTGCGCCTCGTAGAGGATGAGCTCGATCTTCATCGAGGCCTGGGCGCCTTCGGCGGTACGGGCAGTAACCGTGGCCAGGCCGGTATTGACCGCGGGATTGCCCACGGAGATCGTGACATTCACGGTCCGGGTCTCGCCGGCCTGAAGGTCGCCCGCGCCATTCACGGCGCCGGTGATCTCGGCATTGGAACCCGCCACGGAATAGGTGAGATTCGTAAGCTTTGTCTCCCCGGGGTTTGTGAGCTTGATCGGCACCACGATGGAGTCGTTCTTGCTCACGCGCCAGGTGGTAAGACTCGGCGTCACGATAAAACTTGAGATCGTGAAGGTGTCCTGGACGTAGCGGTCGTAGATGTCCGGGTGGGCGCCCCAGATCGTATAGACCCCGGCCTCGTTGGGACCGGGGATGAAGTTCACGACAAATTGGCCGCTTTGGTCCGTGGTGGCGGTGAGATAACGGTCGAATCCCTTGACCGAGACCCCGACCTTGACCGGTACATAGGCCATGGGATTTCCTGTGGTGTTGCTGATGGCGGATCCCGTGATCCGGACCGGGCCCGCGGAAAAGAGATTCTTCTCGCCCTCCACCTGAGCCGTGACGCTGTAGCTTGTATCGGATAGGAAGACCTCTTTTTCCAAAGCGAGCCCAGAGGCCGCGACTTCATCGGCCCCCGCGTAGTCGTAATAGATCTTGCCGACCACGGCGTTAACATAAACCAGGTGAGGAGAGGCGGTGGGTATCACAAACCGGATGGAATCGAAGGTCAAAGAGGCGCCCGGCTCGATCCGTGCCCGCGTGACGCCGTTGGTCTTTGTCACGAATTCGGCGCCGCCGATATATTGCATCAGGGACCCTGAGGCGAGGACGTTTCCGTTCACGTCGGCAAGGTCCACCTTTACATCCGGCGAGGGTTTTTTGCCGCCGTCGGTTGCCGTCACGATGTCGATGGGCAGGTCGGTGTTGTTGAAAATCTTGAGCTGGATCTCGGCCTGGCCCCCGCGAATCAGCGGATGATTCAGGATCTCCAGTGTCACTCCGGAATCGACCATGTACACCTTGGACACGGATTCAATCCGGACCTCGCTTCCGGGTTCCGGGCGCCCGACAAGGGTGACATTGACCGTTTCCTGAGAGGCGGCGCTCACCGGTGCGGCAACAACCTTCTCCACGGTCAATTGCGAACCGGCCGGGACCGGGCTTACGAGCGGCACATGGTTGAGGGCGCCCGTTCCGATTCCGACTTGCAGCTCATCGAAGTTTTGATCCTGCGTCTCATTGTTCAAGATCGAGAGTTTCAGCTTTGTGGGCGCACCTCGGCGCAAGGTCTGGTTCGAATCCATGGAGAGCGAGACCTTGGGAAGCGTGATTTCCCGCACCCCACTCTCATGCACGCCATCCGTGGCCGAGACACCGTAAACCACGGTCCCGCCGTTGTAGAAATTGTCGGTATACGGCCCGCCCGCCAAAGCCGTAGCCGTGACCTTGGCGCCGTTTCTGTACACGTGGTAGCTCATGCCCGGCTTTGAGGTCCAATTGAGTACGGCCTTTCCCAAAGAGGTGCGGGTCACGGTCAGTTGAGAAACCGGGGGCAGAGCCACGCCGATTTGAGCCGTGGTTGCGGCGCTTTCGTTGCCCGCGGCATCCACGGCCGTGATCCCATAGGTGTTGGCCCCGGCATCCGGCTGATTGTCCACCCGGCTGAGCGCCGTGGTCTCCGCAACCTTGCGGCTGATCCCCGGCAGAATCGTGCCGGTCGCTGACTGATAGAGCCGGTAGACGGCCGCACCCGCCGAGGCCGGCCACGAGGCATTGATCCCGCTCCCCAACTCCTTCAGGGTCAGTGTGGCCGGGGGCTCCGGAGGCGTGGCATCCGTGGTCGCGGGGACCTCGGCGGACAGCAGACCGGGATAGCCTTGAATGTCCACGGCCTCGACGCTGTAATAGTAGGTATCGTCCGGGAGAGGCCCGTCGGTGAGTTCGGTTTCGGTCCAGCCCATGATGACGGGAACGGCCTCCGAAGGAAGCTGCGCCGCAGTCCTCCTGTAGAGATTGTAGCCTCCTGCCGCCCCTGGCACTCCGGTCCACACAAGGTCCACGCGGCCTCCGGTCTCGACCACCGCGGTGAGAATCGGGGCATCGAGGGGCGGGGGCTGATTGTTATAGATGAAGAAGGTCTCTCCCTGAATGATTACCGTGTCCATGTTGCCGACCAGGTCCACCGCGGAAACAGCAAATGAACACTCGCCGATCTCCTGGCCGCCGAGCATGGAAAGAGTGAAACGCTGCGTGCCGGTCCAGGAACCGTCGGGCTGTGCGGTCAAGGCGATTTGATTCCGGCTCCCGTCCGGGGTATTGAGATCAAGCAGCGGCGTGCCGGAGACGGTTTCATCGAACCGGACAGTAATCCCCACGTTCAGGTCGGTCTTTACACTGAACGGAGCAGAGGGCGACAAGGTGATCACGGTCTTCGGGCTCTGATGGTCTATAAAGAACGAAGTCTCACCCGTGGCCACGGCGCTGCGGTTGCCCACGAAGTCCTTGCCTGAGTAGGTAATGGCAGCCGCGCCGTGTGCCATCTGCTTCTGCACGGTAAATGTCCCGGTCCATCTATTGGCCCCGGATGCCTTCATGGAAACGGGTATGGGAGCGACGCCTGCAGGAATCACGCTCACAAAAGGAAGTTCGGATAGATCTTCGGTGGTCGCAACCGTGATGATCACGGAACCCTCAATCAGGCGGTCCGGGTCCACGGCCAGAACGGCATCCGGTGAGACCCGATCTCCGGCAACCGAGACCACGTTGGAGATGGGGCTTTCGTTCCCGCTTTCGTCCAAAGCCGTCACCGCATAATAGTAGACCAGGTCGTTGTCCGGCAGATAAGTGGTCTCAGCCACGGTGATTGGGCTTCCGGGATTATCCACGGCTCTCACGCCCGGCGCCGTTGCCGAACTGAAGGCGCTCACGCTCTGATAGAGGTGATAACGATCCGGTATTTCTCCGGCAGCCGGAGACCACGCGAAGTGGACCACTCCGCCGGCCCGGGCCTCTGCCTTCAAAGAGTGCGGCCCGCCGGGCGCGCCGGTATCGAGCGTTACGTACAGGGAGTTCGAAGGGGCGCTGCTGCCTCTCCGGTCCGAGGCAATGGCCTTGAGTTCGTTCCCGCCTTCGGAGATGGCGGCAGCCGCAAAGGTGAACTGGCCTGCCCCATTCACCACGGCCGTCTGGCTCCACTGCACGCCGTTCACGAGGAGGGTAATGGTCTGTGCCTCCTCGGCAGTGCCGTTGACTGAGGTGAGGGTAGGCGTGGAAACCGTACCGCTGGGGATCGTCCCGGTCAGGACCGGAGGCCTGGGCGCCGCCCCGCTAACCATGACGCCGAAGGAATAGGCCGCCTGGTTGCCCAGGGTATCGGCGGTGCGGATCCGGATGGAGTGGTTCCCGTTCTGGTATATGGCTCCCTGAAGCCCGATGTTATAGAAGGCGCTGATGGAGCTCGATGTACCGGTTATAAGGTTGACCCCGTCTACGTCGACGGCAAGCGACGCCACCGCGCTTTCCGCATCCTTGACCTTCACGTTAATGGTGTAAGGTTCGGTGATGACCTGCCCTTCGGTAATATTAATGGAATCGATGACAGGGGGCTCCATGTCGCTTCTCGGCGCCGCCGATACCGTGGTCACGGTCTTGCGTTCGCCGCCGCTCACATTAACCGTAGTCACGGCAAAGTAATATGGGACGCCGTTGGTAAGACCGGTGATTACGGCCTGCCCGCCCATGCCCGTAGCGGAGACCCTGACAGCGGGTGTGAACCCGGTGACGTATGAGAATGGATTCTGGCTGTAGTAGACGTTGTAACCGGCCACGTATCCAAGCAGATTGCTGGGGAGGTCGTCCCATGTCAACGTGACCTTGCCGTTCCACGGCACGGCCGAGAGGTTGGCCGGGTTCCTGAGCACGGTAACGGGTTGTATGAACGCCCCTGCGCTTTCGTTCCCGTCCGTGTCCTTGACTGTAACTCGGAAGGTATATTGGGTTTCATCCGAGAGTCCGTTCTTGGTGTAACTGTTCACACCCGCACCCAAGGGCGTGCCTCCATCCTCTCCGGTTCCGGCATTAAAGTAGAGGGTCTGGCCGGTCACGTCGGGATCGGATTGGTTCCGGGTCCACCCCAGGACAATGGTATTGACGCGATTCACATCTTCGGTAACCGATACGGCGTGGAGCCCGGTGACGTCCGCGGGCGCCTGGGTATCCGCCGGTGTGCCGGGCTTGGCATTGACGTTCGGATCAAAGTGACCGAGATCATCCACCGGCACGACAGCGAAGTAGTAGGTCTGCCCTTTGGTCAGTCCGGACACGGCCGTTCCGGAGGTCCCGGCATTGACGGTCTGGACAGGATTCAGGCTGGTGACATTGGAAAAGCTTCCCGACTCCCGGTATATACGATAGTAGGCCACGTCCACTTCTGCATATCCGGCCCAGGAGAGACGCACGGTTTTCCCGTCCCCGTTTCCGTCCACCTGCAGGAGGCTCGCCGGGATGGGTTGGGGCGCGGAAACGTCGTAATCGATGGAAACGCTCTTTTGCACGAAATTCCCGGCCGTGTCATCGGCCCTGAAAGTAAACTGATTGACACCTTCACTCATGACCGGAGTCTGATAGGACCACGTGCCGTCCGCATTCACCGCGACGTGCGTTGTGCCGTTCACGGTCAGAGCGGCGCCTATTTCAGTCCTTCCCGTGATGGTCTGGGAATCCAGATCCGTGGGCGAAGTCACCGGATTGATGGTGAGCGCGGGCGGGATGGTGTCCAGAGTGACGGCATAAGTCAGCGCGGAGCTTCCGTTGCCGGCAGCGTCCTCACTGGTGATGACCAGGCTCTGGGCGCCCTGGCTCAGGCGGTAATCATAGGACCAGGTGGTATTGACCGTGGCCGCGACCCGCTGCACACCGTTGATGCGGATGTCTGCGTACGCATCCTTGGTCCCGGAGAGGGGAAGCATGACCACGCGAGTCATACTCGGGACAGCCACAGTCACGGTGGGATCGTCAGGAGGCGCCGTGTCGAGTTCAAAGGAGTAGGAGTCCACAAGCCCCATTCTGTTCTGATCCAGGTCACGGGCGCCGGATACGGACAACCGCCAGGTCCCGTTGGTCATTCCCGTGGTGAAGGTGAAACTCCCCTGATAGGTGTCGGAGTCGGCCCATGCTCCGTCGGTCACGTCGTAACGAACCGAGTCCGGAGCGATGAGGGAGACAGCGGGCAGGATCGATGGATCCATGGGTTCCGAGAAATCCACGGTGAATGTCACGGTCTCCGCGCGAACAGGTGCAGACGGTGAAAGCCGAGAGGAAAGTAAGGCCGGGGCCACAAAGTCCGTGGGGACGTCGAGCCGCATGTCGGCCTCATTCGTGGAGGTCCGCATATTGTCGACGGTCATATCCGTGGAGGCGTGGCCGCCGAACTCGCCGATAACCAGCCCCGTCGCGGCCGAGAGATCAACCGGGGTCGTGCTGCCTGCCTCAAGGGTCCCATTGACGTAAAGGCCGAAACCTGCGGCCCCATACGTGAAGGCCACGTGGTACCAAACCCCGGGAACCAGCACGGTTGATGACAGGAGCGCATGGCCGTTGATATCCAGGATCAACGTTCCTGCCTGGATGTCGAGGATGACGGGCGCTCCGTTTCCATCGGTAATGGTGAGAATTCGTCCATCGGTCCCATACCACAGGAGATGGAATTCGACCGTGCCGGACTCGGGATTGATCACCGAAGCGTCATACTCAAGCCGGTCGGATGGGGTGAAAAAGAGGCCCTGGCCGGAAAATGCGTAATCATATTGCGCTCCCGTGATCGTCCCGATTGTGGTCCCGTCCAGAGGATCCATGAGTGCGGTGGTGAAACGATCGAGAACGAAGCCGTGGCCTGTATCGGCACCCATGACGTTTCCGGCAGAATCCGCGGCCCGGGATATGGAGGCCCTGTAGGAGTCGTCGGCGAGAGCGCCCGAGTAGGTCCCTCTCCAGGTGCGAAGATCCAGCCACGAACCCGTCAGGGCGTAGGCATCGTAAGGATCTGAGAGGCCGAAGGTCACGGCCGGCTGCACAGTTGAATCCATATCCTCATCGAAGCTCACGGTCATGGTGAGCAGCGCAAGATCCTTATCGTCCGCAACCACGACATCGCTCACTTGCGGGGCCTTGTGGTCTTCGGCGAAACGGGCATAGGTGGCCTGAATCTCCGGGGTGGTCAGCGGGCGGCCAGACAGCCTGACCTCATCCAGGACGCCGTCGAGAAAGTCCGTGCTGTTGGCTACGGCGCCGCCCAGGATATGATCCACGGGATCCTGATTTATGGGCAGACTATAGGCGGACTGCGCCACCTGGGTCCCGTTGACGAAGAGTTTTATCGCGGACCCGTCATACGTGCCCGCAACATATACAAACTGACCGGGTGTGATCGCAGACGGGGCCGTTACGGATTGGTTGTTGATTCTAAAGCGCGGTTTACCGGAGAC
Organism: Deltaproteobacteria bacterium; assembly: GCA_009993495.1. GTDB lineage: Bacteria > Desulfobacterota > Desulfuromonadia > Desulfuromonadales > Geopsychrobacteraceae > Geopsychrobacter. The sequence goes on from JAACTI010000055.1 coordinate 8,262, forward strand.
AAGATCCAAGGCATAGGACTTCCCGTTCGCGAAATTTCCGATCACGGTCTGCGTATGGGCCGTGACCGCCTTGATGGAGAATACGGCTTCGAGAGAGAGCCGGCTGCCGCTCAAGGCAAAGGCAGGAATGACCACGCGGTCCGTGCCGGAATATATGGCGCGGCCGAAACCGAAAGAAGACTGGACAAATTGGGTCCCGGCATAGGTCCCGGAATGCAGGCCCGTCTGATCCACGGCCACGGTCCCTTGAGTTTCGTTCAAGAGCCACAGGGCCAGGGTGTCGTCATCCATGACAAAAAGACCTTCATTGTTCAGCCGGGCGGCTGAAGATGCGAGTTCTTCGTTGCTGCGGACCGTATCGGAAATCCGGACCTCATCGACGGCCACCTGGTCCAAACGGCCCTCAAAATTCCCTGCAAGGTATCGGGCGCCGAAGTAGAGATCGGCGGAAGTGCTGATCGGACCCGGCACGATGGCAGCGTTAAGCGCCGGCTGCCCATCTATCAGAAGAGTGAGAGACGTACCCTTTCTCAGCATGGCGCCATAATGCCACTTGCCGTCCTGATACTTCTGCCCCGTGGTGATCACGGAGCCGTTGATATTCACTCCCAGATCACCGGAGCCGTCAAGCTGGATGGCCCATCCTGTGTTCGCGGCATCCATCTTGCCGATCAGGATCCCGTTGGCTGCTCCGCCTGAATTCCTGAAGAGAAACTCGACGGTCATGGTCTCCGTCAGGTCCAAAGCCGCGGCCGCCGGGACTCGGATATGGTCGCCGTCAATAAATAAACGGGCATTCCCGTTTTGACTCTGTATCACGCGTGTGCCGGTGGGAATCCCGTGGTGAAGCCCCATGACATCAAGAACCGTGTCCGTCGGGTTGGGCTCATTCATCTTCCAAAGAGCGACCGTGTGAGAGTCGGCGAAGAGGAAACTGATCGGGTCCACCAATCCTTTGAGATAGACCGTGACTCCGACTTCAACCGGCTGGCTTGAGTTCCCGGCGACGTCCACCGCACGGACACCGAAACGGTAGGACCCCTCGGCCAAGGTAATGCTTGTCCAGTTGATCGTCGTCGAGCCGACAGTCGCCAGCGGGGTTCCATAATTGACGTTCCCGGTTCCGTTATCCCAATAGATCACGTAGCTCCCGATGTCCGTGGATGGCGAGGCCGTCCAATCCAGACGAACCCGCGCTTCACTGAGAACAACGGCCGAAAGCGAGGCCACAGGATCAGGGCCGCTCAAATCCACTGTAAAGCTTCTCGATTCCGGCGTGGTCTCTTCATTGCCCACATTGTCCCGTGTCTTGACCGTAAAAGTATGGAGACCTTGGGATAATCCGGACCGGTTGGACGTGGTATCGGAAGAATATGCGCTGAACGGCGCCCCGTCCCAGGACACGGCATATTCGAGGTTGGCTGACGGAGTAAAGTTGTCCGTGCCGCTCCACACAAAGGTCACGCTTGACTGGGAGGTCGCGGACCCGTGCGCCGGACCATTGGTGATGACTGACTGCGGGCCGGTCAGGTCCACAGTAAGCGTCTTGGTCACAGAACTGCCCACCAGGCTTCCATCAGCGGGGGAGCGGGCTTCCACGGTCGCGTTGTAGTTTCCTTCGGGCATGACGGTTCCGCCTGCGGTGCCGTCGTTTGTACCGTACCAGGTGTAGGAGAAGACGTCGCTGTTCGTCCGTGTCTCATTCACCGCGGTGCCTGCGATCACAAGATTCCAGTCAACCAATTGCGGGAAATTGGCCGTGATCGTGGTGGAATCCGCAACACCGTCGTTGTTCGGCGAGATGGCCATCCTGGATATGTCAACCAATATGTCTCCCAGGGCTTCCGTAAGCCAATTCGAATAATCGACGATCCCCTTTGCGCTGTTGTCGTACCGGTCATAGACGGCCGCCGCAATCTCACTCGTCGTGGTCTTTCCCCACCAGTTCTCCTGTGCGTTCACATTTTGTGTGGACTGATTGGAAAGGGTATAGACCGAAGAACCGGCTCGCAGTAAGTTATTGTAGTGAACTTCGGCAACGGACGCGGCCTCCAGTTCAAGGGCATTGCCGTTGTTGTGAAAGATGCTGTTGTATTGAACCGTGGCCGCAAGCCCCCCGTAGCTGTCGGTGGTTTCGTCACGGTGCAGTTTAACGCCGACTCCGGAGTGGCCATACACCTTGTTCCGGCTCACCTCCACAGTCAGTGTCTGGGAGCGATAATTACGATCGATCTCTATGCCCAGCGTTCCCTCATGGATCTCATTGTCCGTGATCATCACAGTGCTTGCATTTGCATAATAATAGCTGTATAGATAGACACCCCGTCCTGAGCTATAGATCTCGTTATTGCTGATCACGGGCGTCAGGGTTCCATCGTAGGTATAGGCTAAGATTCCATTATCCTGATTGTCATGAATCACGTTTCCGCTGATGTCGACGATGTTGCTTGTGCCATTGTGATAGGTGTAAACGTAGATCCCCGCATCCTGGTCTGAGCCGCTGCTCCCGTAATCCCCGCCGTTTCCGCTGATCTCAACGCTCGATTGAATCGCCCAGTCTTGAATCGCCGAATTGTCCGACCGGATCGAAATGCCACGGCCCTGGTTGTTCTTGACCGTGCTCCCGGAAACCCGGCTCCCCGCAAGCACCTGGGCCGAGTACTGGGCATATAC
>JAACTI010000339.1 GCA_009993495.1 Deltaproteobacteria bacterium
CTGGAATGAGCTGGGGCAGAGTCATTTGTTGCAGCCCGGACAGAAATTAACCCTGCATGTCGCCGCGACATGACATCCGCTGTTGATGCCGACAGGGTGCTGCAAAGAGCCCTGGTGCTGGGGTATTTTGATGCCCGACCCCTGCTTGAAAATTATCAGCGGGTTTATGCCGGTGCCGAATTTTGCAGTTGGGCGCTTCCTGCGCCTGCTCAGCTCTTGCAGGCGCGTCAACTGGCGCGCGAGTTTAACCTGCCTTTTACCCTAATGACTCCGGTTCTGCGTGAAGAAACCCTGGCTGAGCTTGAAACCCTCTTTGCGCAACTGGCTGACGCTTGGGGCGAAAGGGACGAAGTCCTCATTTCCGATCTGGGAACCCTTGAAGTAGCGCGGCGCCAGTTGCCGAGGGCCAGGCTGGTTCTGGGACGCGCCCTGTCCGGCCAGAAACGCGGGCCGCGCATCGAAGATTTAAGCCTGAGCGCCGAGGCGCTGCATTATTTTCAGCAAGGATCCTGGTATACACAGGCGGCGGTGGAACTGCTTGCCGAACAGAATATTCAGCGGGTTGAGCTCGATAATCTGCTGCAAGGCATCGCCCCCTTGCCTTCACCCTTACAGGGTTCGCTGCACCTTCCCTGGCTGCTGGTAACCAGCAGCCGTAACTGCCCTTATCATCGCGACAAAAAGGCCCGGCGTTGCAGGCAGGGCTGCGGTGAAGCCCTGCGTCTTTCCACGGATCAAACCCGGCATCCGTTATTGCAGGCCGGTAACAGTCAGTTCATTGAACACCGCCAGCTGCCCGATAACCTGACAGCACTGCGGATTGATCGTGTGGTTGAACATTTGGAATTACCCCGCTGAGGGGACAGGTTTTGTTTGCGGGATTGTTTTGACATTTCCGGATCAGATTGTTAAAGTCTCCAGCCTGAAAGGCCCGATGTGCGGGCCTTTCTATCGCATATCTGAAGGACATTTTCATTATGTATAATCTGCTGATTTCATTCTTATGCTCAACTTTAGTTTCGGTTGGCCTGGTTCAGTTTGCCGGTCAGGAGCTGTGGGTTGGGGTGATCGCGTCACTGGTTGTTTTTGCCCTGGTTTATATTCTCATTATGCGCCTGGTGATGAAAAAATTTGTCGCGCTGATGGAAACCGCCCAGCGCGATGTCCAGGCCAATCGTGCCGACCGTGCGGTGCAGGTGATGAAAAGTGCCTATCGTTTTTCGCCCTGGCAGCTTTATGTCAAGGAACAGATTAACTCACAGATTGGCACTATCCTCTATTTAAAGCGCGATTTCGCCGGAGCCCTCCCTTATCTGGAAAAGGGTTTTGTGCGTCATTGGATGGCGATGGCGATGCTGGCGATTACCTATATGAAGAAAAGCAAGCCTGCCAAAATGGCTGAAACTTTCGACAAGGCCACTGCGGCGGTCAAAAAAGAACCCCTGCTCTGGGCGCTCTATGCCTATTGCCTCGAAAAGTCGGGCGAACACAATAAGGCGATTCAGATTCTGGAAAAAGGTTTGAAAAAATTGCCGGGCGACGAGGCTCTCGATGAAAATCTGCACCTTCTCAATGAGGGCAAAAAAATGAAGATGAAAGCCTTTGGTGATATGTGGTACCAGTTTCATTTAGAAAAACCCGGCGCGATTATCAAAAAACAAACCAAGGCAATGACGGGCCGCCGCAAGATGGTGGTGCGCTGAACAAAGAATCATGGCGAAGAAAAAAAAATCCACGACCAAATCCACACCAGGTTTCGATCGCAACCCCTTCAGGGATCTGAAGGGGTTTGCTGTCGGTAGGGAGCAGCCTGAACCGGCACCCCCTGCCGCCAGGATTGAGCCCGTTGAGACCGGTGGAACTCATGGGCACTTCCTTGAGGAAATGAATTTTCTCGGCGTGCAACCTCTGGCCAGTCATCATGACATCATGCCCAACGAAGACACTCCACGGGCGGAAAAACTGCCTGAGGATCCCGCCCCCATCTTGAGTGATGCCGAACTTTTTGAGCGGTCGCTTGGTCAGCTTGATGTGCGTTTCGCAGATCAGTTTCCCGATGAACCGCCCGCCCCCGCCCGCCCGAGACGCCTGCGACAGTTAGAACGCGGTCGTCTGATACCCAACGCCAGCCTCGATCTTCATGGGGTAGCTGCCTCACTGGTGGCGGAAAAGATCGGGCACTTTTTGCAGGATGCTCGTTATCAGGGCTGGCAGACTCTGTTGATCGTCACAGGCCGGGGGCTGCATTCGCCGACCGGCCAAACTCTCGTCAGGGATGCGGCGGAAAAGTATCTGCGGCAAAATGCCGAAGGTCAGGTCGCGGAATGGGGTCGGGCCCCGCGTTCGTATGGTGGCGAGGGTGCGCTGGCGGTGTTTTTGAAACAATCCCCCCCGGAGAAAAACGCATGAGTTTGCACCTGAAAGTTGGTCGAAATGCCCTGGCGACAGCAATTGACGATTTTTTACAGCGCCAGATTCCAGCCGCACCTCGTG
>JAACTI010000340.1 GCA_009993495.1 Deltaproteobacteria bacterium
CGCCGAAAATGTTGTGAATTATCTCAATAGCTTGTAAAAGAAAGTTGCAGCTTTTCAGCAACCCGGATGCCCAGAGCCAGAACCGCCTCGCGTAGAGTCGCAGAGTCGCAGAGAACACCCCAGAATTTAGTTGCAGAGCAAATCTGGTATTCAGGTAAGACTTTTTTGATCCTGCTCTGCTTTCATCTTTGAGTTTTGCTGACGATAATTTTCAGATCTTTGCGTAGCATTAAAATTTCCTCTGCGGCTCTGCGCGAGATGCCTTTAAGCCTAACTTGTTTTTCGCCCTCAATAGCGGGGATATTTTAACCTTTATCGAGTAACTTCATCAAAGAAAAGGCCGAAAATTGAAACAGATATATGTTGATCAAATAGGTGAACGTGATGCCGTCGAATCCGTGTTTCTGGTGCGTGACTGCACCCAGGCGATGGCACGCAACGGCAAACCCTACATGACTTTGAAATTGATGGATCGCAGCGGTGAAATAGAAGCACGGGTGTGGGATAGGGTCGATGAGTTTGCCACTATGTTCGGCAAGGATGACTTTATCCATGTCAGTGGCCGCGGCAACCTTTATCTGGGCAAGATGCAGCTGGTGGTGCAGAATATCTATCGGGTCGCCGAAGAAGATGTCGATCTTGCTGATTTTCTACCGGTTTCGCAACGACCGGTGGCCGAAATGCGCAAGGAGCTCGATCAGCTGCTGGCCTCCCTCGACGATGGTCCGATCTGCCAGCTGTTGCGGGCTTTTTTTGACGACGCCGATTTTTTCCAGCGTTACAGTCGTGCGCCCGCCGCTAAAGGAATGCACCATGTCTATCTGGGCGGTTTGTTGGAACATTCCCTGGCGGTCGCGGCCCTGGCCTGCGATCTGGCCCAGCGTTATCCGCGGATAAATCGTGACCTGCTGATTGCCGGAGCCTTGCTGCACGATCTTGGTAAAACCGCCGAACTCAGCTATCAGCGCTCCTTCGATTATACCGACGAAGGCAAGCTGGTCGGGCATCTGGTCATGGGGGTCGGAATGATCGACAAGCGTGCCGCCGCCATTACTGATTTTCCGGCACAGACCCTCATGCTGATCAAGCACCTGATTTTGTCCCACCACGGTCAATATGATTTTGGTTCACCCAAACGCCCCAAGATTCTGGAAGCGGTTGTCCTCAACTTCATTGACGACCTGGATTCAAAAATTAACGGCGTGCTGGCCCACATTGATAAAGAATCGGCGCGCAGCAGTGACTGGACTAGTTATCACCGCCTCTATGATCGTTATTTTTATGCACCCCTGACCGACAAAAAAACCAGTCCGCCAGCGGTTGCCCCAGTTGCCCCAGCGGCGAAAAAAAAGACGGAATCCCCGCCGGCAGCAGCACGCAGCCACAACCAGCCCCTTGGCGTTTCCCTTGGCGATAAGCTGGCGGGGCTGAATCTGGATTTGTTCGCTAAACAACCCCCCACAGACAAGGACTGATAGCATGATAATTGAAGTTCTGCCGGTTGGGCCCCTGCAAGTTAATTGCGTGATCCTGGGATGTTCTACCACCCGCAAAGCTGCGGTTATTGATCCTGGTGATGATTTCGATTCCATTGTGGCCATTTTGAAAAAGCACCAGCTTCAGGTTGAGATCATCCTGAATACGCATGGCCACTTTGATCATATTGGGGCCAATGCGGCCCTTAAAAAGAGCAGTGGCGCGCCCATATATATTCATCCCGAGGATAAAAAATTGCTGCAGCTGGCCAGTGCTCAAGGGGCGCTTTATGGACTAACTGTGCCTAATTCGCCACCGGCCGATCATGAACTGGATGATGGTCAAAAGGTGCAATTCGGTGAACAAGAATTCACTGTTCTGCATACGCCAGGGCACTCTCCCGGTGGTGTCTGTTTTTACACCGAAGGTCTGTTGATCTCGGGCGATACCCTGTTCGCCGGTTCGGTGGGGCGCACGGATCTGCCGGGCGCTAGTCACCAGCAATTGCTCGACAGTATTCGCACCAAACTGGCTGGGTTGCCGGCGCCAACCCGGGTAATTCCCGGTCATGGCCCCGATACCAGTATGGGGCAGGAACTGCGCTACAACCCCTTTCTGAATGATTAAAGAGGCATCATGCTTAAAGACAAAACCATTGTCCTGGGGGTCAGCGGTGGCATTGCCGTTTATAAGGCGGTGGAAGTGTTGCGCCTGCTGACCAAAGCCGGGGCCGATGTGCATGTGGTTATGACGGCGAATGCTTGTGAATTTGTGACCCCGCTGACCTTTCAGACCCTGTCGAAAAATCCGGTGCATACGGCATTATTCGATCTTTATCAGGAACGTGAAATTGGGCATATTTCCCTGGCCGAACGGGCTGATCTGTTTATGGTGGCGCCCGCAACCGCCAATCTGATTGGCAAAATCGCCAATGGCCTGGCCGACGATCTCCTCACCACCAGCCTCATGGCCACCCGGGCACCGGTTTTGATCTGTCCGGCGATGAATACCAACATGTATTTGAACCCTCTTTACCAACGCAACCATCGGCGTTTGACTGACACGGGCTATCAGCTCCTCGAACCGGCCAGCGGCGAACTGGCCTGTGGTTGGCAAGGGCAGGGGAAATTGCCCGATCCTCAGCTTATTTTCGCCGCCGTTTGTCGTTTGCTGGCTCCCGGAGACTTGACGGGGGTCAAACTGCTGGTCACTGCCGGCCCCACCCGCGAAGACATCGATCCGGTGCGTTA
>JAACTI010000056.1 GCA_009993495.1 Deltaproteobacteria bacterium
AACCGTAGACATTGAGCTTGTGGTCACCTAAATGGCTGGCGGCAATCACCAAATACTGGATTTTAAAATCCTTGTCGACGTAACGCTGGAAATATTCCATGTTCTGGTTATCAATATAGAGTGCCGAGGGCAGGTAGAGGCTGCCGGGAGCATTGCTGTAGGTACCGAAAAACAGCAACAGATCGGTGCTTTCCTCGGAAAAAATCTGCACATTTTCAAACGAGGCATCGACCACGTAGAGTAAATCGCCACTGGGCGACAAATCGAGGCCCTTGGGGCGGCCAAAGCCGCCGAGGGTTGCACCGGGATAGCCGTATTCCTTAACATACTCCCCTTCGCTCGTCAGCTTTTGAATGCGAAAGTTAAAGGAATCGTTGACATACAGGTTGCCCTGCTTGTCGATGCGAATGTGGGTCGGCCGATCAAACTCGCCGGGGCCGGTGCCGCGCTTGCCGATATTTTTAATCAGTTTGCCGCTGTTTTTATCCAGCACCGCCACCAGATGCCGGGGAAAATCCACCACATATAAGCGCTCTTTAAAAACGGCAACGTCAAGCGGGCGCTCAAACTGACCCGGTTCGCCATAGGCGCGGACAAATTTGTCCGCGGCGTCGTACCTCACCACCTGTTTGCGCTCACCGTCGGTGACATATTTCTCGCCACTGGCCGTTATATGCATACCAAAAGGCTCTTTTAAGGCTCCTTCGCGCTGATCTTTCAAAAAATCGATCTCTTGTTTTTCCAGATCAACGATCATCAGGGTTTTAAAGGTGCGATCCGAGACGTACCATTTGCCCTTGACACTGCCGATATCGTGACCGCGGGCGATCCTTTTGCTCTGTTGCTCTTTGCCGATAAAGCTGCCCAGGGCGCTGGTTTTTTTGCCCAGATCTTCCTCGCTGGTGATCGAGGTCAAAAACTGCAGGCGGGGTTGTTGCGGCAAGGCCGGATAAAAAACCGTGGGGCCTTTAACGTTGGTCGGCGCACAGGCGTTCAGCAGGGTTAACACCAGCAGAACAGAGAGCAGGGAAAGCATAGATCGCATAAAGAACTCCTTGGGGTTTGAACGATTATCAACACGCAGGCGCAACCGGGGGCCGCGCCATTTCCACATTATTTTGCCTCAAGCAGCTGCTCGGCAGTGGCGTCTTCTCCCTGGCGCGGGCTGACCCGCAAGGGATTGTTCACCGGAGCCAGCCGGTCGTAACTGACCTTGGTGTGACAGCTGGTTGAGCAATTGCCGCCATTCTCGGTGGTGGTATAGCTGATCCCCAGGGTCACCTCACCAAAAGTCATGCCCGACTGAAGCAGATGCTCCTGATACGCGCCGTGCGGGCTGTGACAGATTCCGCAACTGCGCCCCTTGGTTTTATCGACATGGCGCTGATGCAGATTGAGGTTACCATTGCGAAAGGCCGTCGCATCGAGGGTGCGTGGTTCACTGAAGGCCGCGGGATCATGGCAGTTCAGGCACAGAGCATAGGCCTCTTCGCGGTAGGGTTGATAAAAGCCAAATGGGTAGGCGGCACTTAACAAACGCGGCTGCTCGGCGGCGTGGGGCCGGTGACAATCGCCACAATCGCCGGCAGCAAAGGGCGGATGCAACTGGGCCTGCTCGTCTTCGAATAAGCGCTTGGTTGCCGGCAGTTTCTGCTGCTGCCCATCTTCCAGCTCTTTGTCATGACAGCGAAAGCACAACTCGGGCGGGGCGGCGCGCAGAAGTTTGGCCTGCTTCGCAGCGTGGGGATTATGACAGGCGCTGCACGCATTGGTCGTTACCGGGCCATGCACCGATTGGCCGCTAAAGGCATCGGCATCGTGGCAGTTCAGGCACAGCTCACCCTGGGGGGCGGTCAACAGGGCCGCGTGTTCGGACTGATGGGGATTATGGCAAAATAAACAATCGCCCTCGACCACCGGTGGATGCTGATGGGCTGCGGCCAGGGGATCCTCGTGACACATCAGGCAGAGTTCGGCAATCGGTTCCGGGCGGTCGGCAAAGCCATGTTGCAGTGGATCATCCTGCTCATGACAGCTGATGCAGCCGTCGCCACCTTCGGTGGCCGGGTGCAAGACCTGTTGTTTTTCCATTTCATCATGGCACTCAAGGCAGCTTTGCCCCTCCTCCAGGGCAAAAACTTCACTCGCCACACACAGCGAGGGGGTACCCACGAGCAGTTCCGTGGACAAAAATCCACACAGAAAGAGCACGCAAGCTGAAACCGGCAAATTTCTCATGGGGAACCTTACTGAGGGATCAACGCAAAACGCAAGCCTTATCCTACAAAATAACTCCCTGCTAAAAAAGCCAGAGGCAAAGACCGGGCTTTTTTAGCAGGGAGGAAAAGCAAAAAACCATGCTACTTGTTATGGCAGGTCAGGCATAGGCGCGAGCCACCACCCTGGCCATCCGTCTGTCCGGCGCGTAACAACAGGGTCCCGGGAATCGATTCCGACGAGTTATGCACATCGTGACAACTGGCGCACTGCACCTTGCCATCTTCCAGGGTATCGGCAATCGTGCCGCCGCCTTGCCACACCGTGGTGGTCGGGTTGAGACCCGTATCGCCACCGCTGTAGGCAATGGAAATCGGGTGGGTGCCGCGCATGTCGAGGTCGCTGCCACTCATGGCCCGGGGGATGCGCTTGAGGTTACCGTAAGCCTCGCCGATAAGCAAAGCAGGATCGCCGGCATGGCCGTCGAAACTGTCGAGGGCGACGGTGCCATCGTGACAGCTGAGGCACAATTTGGAACTGCCGGTCGGAGCGCTGTCCACCGTGTTATTCAGGGTGGGGCTGAAGGTATTGTTGTACATTACGTAGGTGGCGCTGCTCAGCTCGTGGTTCCAGAGCAAACCGGCCTGGTAGGTGGTGCGCCCCTTGTCGTGGGGGGCGTGGCAAGGCTGGCAGATCTCGCGCTGGCTGGCCAGGCCGGGATACCAGTCCTGGGCGGAAAAATCGTGTGCGCTGCCGGTAATTCCCTGAGCGTTGCCGGCCCAGGCCGCAGCCGTAAGACCGACAACCAGCAGCAATGAGACACATAAACCGGTTGCATATTTCATAAAACCCTCCATGTTCCTGGCGCACCAAGCAAAGGGTGAGGGGCTTTTCGCTCCTCACCCTTTGCCGTGCTTCAACCGTTTCCGTCTTTAAGCGCCTGGGCGCTGCGGGACTTATTTGTTATGGCAGGTCAGGCACAGCCCCGACGGGTTGCTGCTGCCATTAGCGGTACGCAGCAGGTGGGTGCCGGCAACCGACAGCTTGTCATGCACGTCGTGACAGGTCGAGCACTGCACTTTATTACCCTGCAGGGTCGCGGCAACCGTGGTGCCATCGGCCCAGGTTGCAGTTGCCGGGTCAAGCAGACCGGCATCAGCGGTATCGTTGTAGGTGATGGAAACCGGGTGGGTGCCCTGCAAGTCGGTATTGATCACCAGGCTGCCATTGGCCAAGTTACCGATTCCGCCATCAACCGAAGCAGGCGGGGTTGCGCCGGCATGGCTGTCGAAGGTGTCCAGGCCGACCGAACCATCATGGCAGGAGAGGCAGAGTTTGGTATTGCCACCAGGGGTGCCATCGGTCACACCATCAAGGGTTTCGCTGGCATACATGGTGTAGGCTTCTGTGGAAACCGCATGGTTCCACAACAGGCCGTTGGTGTAATTGGTGCGGCCCTTGTCATGGGGTGCGTGACAAACGCGGCAAATTTCACCCCGGTAGTTCCAGGTTTCATCGGTGATGGTGGCGCCAGGCTTGCCGTTTTTAATTGTCCCATCAGAAAAGTCATGGGGGCTGCCGGAAATCCCGGCGGCGGAACCATTGGCCAGGGCCAGGGAGACACCACCCAAGGTCAGGGCGGCTGCGAGTGCGACTACGAGAAACTTCTTCATGTGCTTTTCTCCTGTTTTCATTTGAGTTTACGGTCTCTTCACCCATTGAAGCAGACCAAGGTTGTGGGGTAACGCCAAGGCTTTGTGCTTATGTTCAAGCGTCTTCTGTGCCTTGGCTTGTCTGCTCCAGCATAAAGCAATGCTCGTGCCAACTTGCTTTAAAAAAATAAAAATAAATAATTACAGATATTTAGGTGAATTTTAAATTTTTTTGACTAAAAATAACCATTTTAGTCATCTGCGCAAATTTCGACAGTGTCGGCAAGTGTGCAAGGCTAAGATGCTGTTTTACCGGGTTATTTTTTTAATGAGGAAAACTGTTCAAATTTCGACAGGGTGCGCAGGGAAGTGGCCGCGCAGGGTTGGGCGCTGCCAGTGCGCGCTTGCGCCCGCAGCTGCTGTTGTTCAATTTTCGACAGGGGGCATGGCGTTTGGCCAAACGGAGTTTTGGTTCAGGCTTTTTCGATGCCGTAATTCTTGATTTTGCTGTACAGGGTGCCGCGGGCGATGCTCAGAGCTTCGGCGGCTTGGGAGAGGTTCCACTGCTTGGCTTCTAAAACCTGGCGGATGACCCGGGCTTCGATTTCGGGCAGGGAGCTGGAGCTGAGTTGCAGGGAAAAATCGCTCTTTGGGGTCGCACGTGCCGCGCGGATCTCCTCAGGCAGGTGCTCTGGCATTAGTTGCCGACCGCCGCAGTAGATGACCGCGCGCTCAATGGCGTTGGCCAGCTCGCGGACATTGCCTGGCCAGCGATAACCCGTGAGCAGCGTCATGGCCGAGGCACCAATGGTGTCGATGGTTTTGTTATTTTTAGCGCTGAATTTCCTTAAAAAATACTTGGCTAGTAGCGGAATATCCGTAGCTCGTTCGCGCAGAGGGGGTGAGGTGAGGGTGACGACGTTGAGGCGGTAGAAGAGATCCTCGCGAAAGGTCTTGGCGCGCATCTCGGCTTCCAGATCGCGGTTGGTGGCGCAGAGGATACGGGTATCGACCTGCACCGTTTCGGTGCCGCCAACCCGTTGGAAGGTGCCCAACTCCAGCACCCGCAACAACGCCAGCTGGGTGGTCATGGGAATGTCACCGATTTCATCAAGAAAGATAGTACCGCCGTGGGCACGCTCGAAAAAACCAATCTTGCGCGTCGTCGCACCGGAAAAGGCACCCTTTTCGTGACCGAACAGGGCACTGTTGATCAGGTTTTCGGTGAGCGCCGCGCAGTTGACGGGGATAAAGATCTGCTCGCTGCGGCTACTGCGGGCATGCACCGCGGCGGCAATCAGCTCTTTGCCGGTGCCGCTTTCGCCGCGAATCAGTACGGTGGCGTTGGTCGGCGCAATGCGCCGGATGCCCTCGAACAGCTCGTACATGGCGGGATCCTGACCGACCAGATTTTCAAAATGGGCCGCGCTGCCGCCTGGTTCGTGGCCATAGGTCAGCAGTTGGCGGTGCTGTAAAATTTTGTCGAGCTGCATCAGAAGCAGGTTGACGTCAAAGGGCTTAAGAATGTAGTCGTAGGCGCCAGCTTTCATTGCCCGCACCGCCTCATGGGCCGAATTAACCCCGGTCAGAATAAGCACGAAGGTTTCCGGATAGAGGGCGCGGATCTCTTGCAGCAGGGCGATACCGTCCATTTCCGGCATCGACAGGTCACTGAGCACTATGTCGGCACGAAACGCTTTCAACCGCTGCAAGGCTGCTTCGCCGCTTGCGGCGGTTTCGATGATAAAGCGTTGGTCATCGCCCATTTCACGACAGAAAATCCGCCGATAGGCTGACTCATCGTCCACATAGAGCAGTTTGGTTTTTTCTTTAGACATGCACGTCTCCTTGTGGCGATCTGGTCTGGGGGGCTTCCGGATCAGTTTTCGCCACGGTGCTGCGCGGATTTTTTCTGCTATCGAAGGGAAATTGCAAGGTAAAGGTGGTGCCGACACCCAGCTGACTGGTGACCTTAACTTCACCCTGGTGGCGGCTGACGATATCGTAGACGATGCTCAAGCCCAGCCCGGTACCAACCCCGATGGGTTTGGTGGTGTAAAATGGTTCAAAAATCTGGGTCAACTGCTCGGGCGCAATGCCGCAGCCGGTATCGCTGATGCTGATGAAGATCTGCTGGTCTGCTGTCCAGCTGCGAATACGGATTTCCCCCCCCGCCTCAGAGGCCTGCGCGGCATTGATGAGCAGATTCATAAAGACCTGTTTGATCTGCTCGCTGTAACAGTAGCGTTGCGGCAGGTCACCGTAGTCACGAATGACGCGAATTTTGTCGCCCAATTCATGCCGCAGCAGGGCCAGAGTGCTATCGAGGCACTGGTGTAGATCGGTCAACTGGTGACGCGGCGTATCCTGGCGCGAAAAGGTGCGCAGCCCCTGAACAATCTGTGTAATACGCGTGGTGCCGTCACGACATTCTTCCAGCATTTCGGGGAGTTCCTGAAAAATTTCAGAAATTTTGAAGTCGCGCCGATTCTTCAGCCAGCCACGCTGCAAATCGTCATCGGCTTTGGTTTTGATCAACCCTTCTTGCAGCGCGATAAATTGTTCAAAGCGTTGCAGATAGCGTTGGAAAATCAACAGATTGTGACTGACAAAACCCACCGGGTTATTAATATCGTGGGCAATGCCTGCGGCCACCTGACCAATACAGGCCATCTTGTCTTGATGGAGGATTTTTGCCTGATTTTCCTTGAGTTCGTGGTTCAATTTTTCCAGCGTTGCCGTGCGCTCCTGCACCCGCATTTCAAGTGTTTCATTGAGCTGCTGAAGGGCATTTTCGGCAAGGGTGCGCTGTTCAATTTCTGCTGCCAGGCGCGCATTGCTGGCCTTAACGTTAGCGACTTCTGCATCAAGTTGCTGCCGGGTGGTCAGCAAATGCCGATCCATGCGCCCCAAAATGTTGTAGGCGAAGATAAACAGAACCAGGCAAATGCCGCCGGCAATGAGAACTGTTTGTGAGACCAGGCGGTGAAAGTTTGTATTTTCATTGGTAACATCGTGCATTACCAAAATTTCTCCAACCGCTTGATCGTTGAAGTCGATCAGCGGAAAACCTTTAACGCGATAGTCGTGGGAATTGATTTTTAATGTAAAGTGGTCATCCTTTGCAGAAGATATTTTTTTGAGTAGACCGTTTTGTTCTGAAATAGAAAATTCTTCCATGGTTTGGTAGGCGATGACCCGATTCGGGAGCAGATCCCAGGTTTGCTGACGGCCGAAGCTTTTCCGACCCTGCTCCCAAGAGGTGCGATTAAGCTTGCTTTTATCCAGCGTCACCAAGAAATCTTCCTTAACGATCGCTTTTAGCTGAGCGAGAACCTGATCGAGTTCCATGCCAATCTCGATATAACCGAGCAAATTGCCATCCACAGACCAGGGGTGCACGCCACGGTAGGTTAGCGTGCCAGAGCGGCCAAGCTCAAGACCGAAAGAAAATTTTCCCGAGTGTGCCGCCTGTAAAAAAGTGCCGCGCTCGATCTTGTCGCCGTATTTACCAGGATTATAGACCCGGAGAAAGCTATGTCCCTCAGGCGTATGAAAATAGAAATGGTTGATGCCGTAGGCGCTCTTTAATTCGTGCAAATAGGGTTGGCTGCGTTCCAGCAACGCGTCACGATTACCGACTCGCATACTTTGGGCCAGTTGTGGGTCGTCGGCAATTGTTCGCAGTAAATTCTGCATCAGCGTTTGGCGTTGAGAAGAGGCAACGCTGGTGTAGGCCTGGGTCACCTGGTAACGGTGATTGAAATCAGATGAATTTTGTTTGGCCCGGATCTGATAGGCAATATGTACAAAGGTGATCAACAATACCACAAAGGTCAGTGTCAGAGGGATCAGCAACCGGCGACGCGTTGGCTTATTCATAAACTCTGACATGATGAGCCTTTCAATTGGGTTGAACCAAAAAAGTGTTGCGCACTGCCAGCGTTGGTCATGGCGGTTTGTGGCTCAAGCTATAATCGAAACCGCGGAAATTTGTCAAACGCAGGCCGGATCTCAAGGGGCGATTTTGCGCGCTTTTTCGTTGCGTGCGGTGCTTGAAAGCGCCGCAACCGATCCACCGCCGGGCTAAAGCATGACCCGTGAAATACAGAGTCTGGCCAAAATCTGAGCGCAAGCGTGTCGAGCAATATTTTTTATAAAAAATTCCGTTTGTCCTATTTTTTGCACCGGTTTTTTTACCGCTTTCCCTGTTAAAATATGACAAATCAGTGGGTTATGGGGTTTTTAACGTTTGGCTGGTTCTTTGCTTAATTCTAGCCCTTAGTCGGTTTTTATCTCAGGTGTTAGGCCAAGAAAACTATTCTGAGCGACGCTGAGCAGAGAAAGATGGGAGGGTTTATGGAAAGTGGTTCGGCTACGACTTGTGCGGCTTTGCCCCCGTTGCAACCTCACCCCCGGGGGAAGATCGCGATCCGTGAACAAAAGGCTGATCACGGCGGTGATTCCCCGCGGCAATTTGCCCCTGCTCGACTAGTTCCACTGATGGTGATTTCCATCTTCCTGGCCGATGTGCTGGCCCGTTTTCTCGTGATACAGGCGGGCGATCTGTCGCAGAGTATGGACCATCTTCTCGATGCGTTCGCGCTGTTGATTGTTCTGTCTCCCACCTTTTACTTTTTTTATTATCGCCCGTTACAGGCCCATTCCGCTGAGCGCAAAAAAATGGTCGATCTGTTGTGTGACAGTGAAGAGCGGTTGAAGCTGGCCCTCGACGCGGTCAATGACGGCCTTTGGGACTGGAATCTTGTCAGTGGGGAGGTCTACGCGAATAACCGCGCTGCGGCAATGCTCGGTTTTGATCCCCAAACCTTCGGCAGCCGGATCGCCGACTGGAGTTCGCGTCTTCATCCGCAGGATCGTGCGCGAGTGAAACAGGTGTTGCGCGAACACCTTCAGGGGCGGAGTCGGTATTTTCGTGCCGAGCATCGTTTGCGCCAGAAAAACGGGGAATTTCTTTGGGTGATGGCGCGGGGTCAGGTGGTGGCGCGGGCGAAGAATAACCGCCCCTTGCGCATGATCGGCACTTATACCGACATCTCGGCGCGTAAGCAGGCCGAGGAGGCCCTGCGGCGCAACGAGGCGGATATCCGCACCCTGACCCAGTCACTGATGCTGGGCGCCGAGGAAGAAAAACGCCATCTCGCGCAAGATCTGCACGATGAATTTGGCCAGGTGCTCTGTGCCTTCCAGTTGGGGGTCGAGATGCTGCGTGACCACACTTACGGGGGTGCCGAACAGTATGCGGGGCATTGCGAGCGACTTTTGTCGATGGCCGCGCGCCTTGAAGTCGATCTGCGCCACATGTGCGACCATCTACGCCCGGTAATGCTCGATGACCTGGGGCTGGTTGCGGCACTCAAATGGCATCTGGAGCAGTTTGCCGCGCAGAACCCCCAGGTGAAAACTCGCTTCAAAGGCGAGGAGTTAAATCTTCAGCTGTCACAGCAGACGGAGATCGCCCTCTATCGTATCTGTCAAGAGGCTCTCAACAACGTCAGTAAATATGCCAAGGCTCAGCAGGTCGAAGTTGTTTTGCAATGCGTGAACGACCAGCTGCAACTCGCCATTCGTGATAATGGCGTGGGTTTAAGCATTGAAGACTGCCAGCCTCAGGGTGTCGGCCGCAGCATGGGTTTGCTTGGGATGCGCGAGCGGGCGGCAACGGCGGGGGGAAATCTGCGGGTCGTCAGTGCGCCGGGCACCGGGACTACCGTTGAAGTTCATCTGCCCCTTGAAGTGAAGCAGGATGTTCCGCTGGAAAACTGTGCATGAGCCCTATCAGGGTTGCGCTGGCGGATGATCATGCCCTGCTGCGTGAAGGGATGATCTTGCTGCTGCAAAATCATCCCGATATCGAAGTGGTCGGTCAAGCGGGGGATGGCGTCGAGGCCCTGGAGGTCGCGCGTCGCTGTAAACCCGACGTGATGTTACTTGATATCGGCATGCCGCGCATGAATGGTCTTGAGACCCTTGAGCTGATCCGCCAGGCGGTACCGGCGGTCAAGCTGGTCATTGTGTCGCGCTACGAAAAAGAGGCTTATGTCCATCGTGCCCTGAAGGCGGGGGCCCTGGGCTATGTTGTCAAGGGTGCCCCCAGTGCCGACATGCTGGCGGCGGTGCGTGCGGCGGCGACCGGAAACTATTATCTGAGCTCTCAGGTACAGGCCTCGGTCATCGGTAGCTACGTGGAAGAATACCGCAAAGGCACCCCCAGGAAAGAACATCTCGAAAGTTTATCCGCACGCGAAAAGCAGGTTTTTCATCTGATTGTGCAGGGGAACAGTGCCCATGAGATTGCCGATATCCTCTGCATCAGTTCCAAGACGGTTGACAAGCATCGCGCCAATCTTGGCCGCAAAATCGGTACCGAAAACCCGGTGCAGATGGTGCAGTATGCCCTGCGGGCAGGACTACTCACCTCGGATCTCTGGGATGAGAAATCCTTGTCTTCTGATGCTGACCCTGAGGGGTGAAAGTGATGGCAAAAATCCTGGTTTACCTGATTGCTCTCTTTCTCACCACCAGCCTGTTGGGCGGATGCGCCGCGTCTGGAGGCGGAGGCGCGGTTCATTTCGATGCCAGGAATTCCCAGGAGATAGTCCTCTCACCCTTTTACCTGAGTGACCCCGCCGCAGGGGCTGATCACGCCTGGTATCTGACCCGTGCCGTGGCAGACAAAACAGCCCAGGCCGGTTTTCTCAAACCCAACCAGATGCTACTCGAAAGTTTTTCCCGCGCAATTTTTAAGCTCCAACTCGAACCGGGAAAACCCCTTCCCGCAACAGGTGGCTCCCCGCAAGCCGGCTGCCAGGGGACACAGAATTTACGTCTTGCCCTGGCTGAAAATGGAAATTTCACGGGTGAGTTGGTTTTTGACCATTACGCCGACGATTGCACCCTGGTGTTTAATGGCCGGGTACCCGTGCGGGGACAACTTGATCGACAAACCGGAGATCTGACCGCCCGTCTGGAAGTAC
>JAACTI010000337.1 GCA_009993495.1 Deltaproteobacteria bacterium
CGACAGGAGGTCATGGATTTTTCCAGGGAGTTCGGCCTTGCGCCAAATGTGATTGAGAAAGACTATGTTTTGGGATGGATGCTGGCTGGGATTTCGAATCATTCTGAACTCAGTCAGAGTTGGATTTTCAAGGGAGGGACCTGTCTTAAGAAATGTTATTTTGAGACCTATCGTTTCTCCGAAGATCTGGATTTTACAGTTTCGAACTCGGATCATCTTAATGAAGAATTGTTGATTGGAGCTTTTACTGAAATTGCAGAATGGGTCTATGAACAGGCGGGTATAGAGATCCCTGTAGACAGGATTCGCTTTAAGGTTTATAAGAATCCAAGGGGCCGTACGTCAGTGGAGGGCCGGATTCCTTATCGAGGCCCGATGCAGCGACGCGGTGATCCGGCCAGTATAAAATTGGATCTAGCCGAAGATGAGATCTTAGTCTTGGAACCTGTTCGTCGGGAAGTCCACCATCCTTATTCGGATAGGCCGGACCAAGGTATCCATATACAATCTTATTGTTATGAAGAGGTCTTTGCCGAAAAAGTGAGAGCCTTGGGGGAACGAGAACGACCGAGAGACCTTTATGACGTGGTGCATCTTTATCGCCATGACAATATGAAACCCGACCGGTCTATTGTGATGGATACATTGGAACAAAAATGTGCTTTTAAAGGCGTTCCTGTCCCGACCATGTCACTACTGGAAGATAGACCGGAGCGGGTGGAATTGGAGGCCGAATGGGCAAATATGTTGGCCCATCAATTGCCGGAGCTGCCTCCGTTTGAGCAGTTCTGGAATGAATTGCCGGATGTGTTAATGTGGCTGGGGGGAGCAGCAGAGAAGGTAGCTCCTGAGCCGATTCCGTATGGACGAGGAGAGGACGTTGCCTGGCAGCCCCCATCCATGGCCCAGGCTTGGCATGCAACGGTTCCGCTTGAGATCATTCGTTTTGCAGCGGCAAACCGGCTTTGTGTACAACTAGAATATATCAAAGATGATGGTACCCGGACTAATCCGCAAATAGAACCTTATTCTTTGCGCAGGACACAGGATGGAAACTTGTTGTTACATGCAGTGAAACATCAAACAGGTGGGGCAAGATCCTATAGAGTTGACCGGATACAAGGGGCTAAAGCGACAAAGATTCCATTCGTGCCGAGGTATACGATTGAGCTGTCGCCATCCGGCCCAATCTCTGCGCCGCCCATCGTTCGGAGGTCAATTGGAATGAACGAATCAAGACCACGACGATCTGGAATTAGCCGTGGTCAATCCACGATCAGGAAACCAAGTGCCGGGCCGACTTATGTCATTGAATGCCCGTATTGTAATAGAAAGTTCAACCGCAAAAGTTACGCGACAAAGTTAAACCCACATAAAGATAAACAGGGCTACCTATGTTCAGGCCGTACAGGCTTTATGGTGAATACCAGATATTAAGGATGCAGAAGATATGAGTCCAGCGGACATTGTTCAAAAACTCTGGAATTACTGTAACGTCCTGCGTGACGATGGGATGTCTTACGGCGACTATGTCGAGCAGTTGACGTATCTGCTGTTCCTCAAGATGGCCGACGAACGTACGAAACCGCCCTATAATCAAAAAAGCTCGGTACCTGATAAATGCAACTGGCAAAGCCTCATCAAGAAGGACGGTGATGAGCTGTTCGATCACTATCGCCATATCCTGGAGGAACTGGGTAACGAAAAAGGTTTGCTCGGCCTCATCTTCAATAAGTCCCAGAATAAATTCCAGGATCCGGCCAAGCTGCGGCGTCTGCTTGTTGACCTGATCGACAAGGAAAACTGGTCGGCCATGAGCGCCGACGTAAAAGGGGATGCCTATGAGGGCCTACTGGAAAAGAACGCCCAGGACACCAAGTCCGGAGCGGGGCAGTATTTTACGCCGCGACCTTTGATCCGGGCCATGGTAGATGTCATCCAGCCTAAACCGGGCGAGACGATTTGCGACCCTGCTTGCGGTACTGGCGGTTTTCTGCTTGCCTCCCACGACTACATTGTGCGGTACAATCCCAATATGACCAAGGATCAGAAAAAGAAACTCAAAGAAGAAACACTTTGGGGTTGGGAGCTGGTACAGAATACGGCTCGGCTCTGCGCCATGAACCTGATGCTTCATGGTATCGGGGGCAATGGAAGCAAGCTACCCCTCACCGTTGCTGATTCCCTGGCTGCCACACCGAGTGAACATTTCAACTTGGTTCTCACGAATCCTCCCTTCGGGAAGAAAAGCAGCACAACCATTGTTGCGGAAAATGGCAAGGTCTCAAAGGAAAAAGAGATCGTCGAACGAGATGACTTTTGGGCCACGACCTCCAACAAACAGCTCAACTTTGTGCAGCATGTGAAGTCGCTTCTAAAGATAAACGGTCGTGCCGGCATCGTTGTGCCCGACAACGTCCTCTTCGAAGGCGGGGCAGGGGAGACCGTTCGACGCAAGCTCCTGCATGAATGCGATGTCCATACC
>JAACTI010000057.1 GCA_009993495.1 Deltaproteobacteria bacterium
GGCCAGGGATCGGGGCAATTGATATACAGGGCACTTAGGCTCTGGGGCGGCAGATGTTTGAGTAACAGGCTCCGCGCCTCGGTTCGCACCACCCGCACGTTGCTGAGCCCGGCATTTTCGAGCCGGGTGCAGGTTTTCAAACAGCCTTGATTGAAAATATCGATGGCCATAAAATTTTTGTCCGGGTGACGCGCGGCAAGTTGCACCACAAAATCGCCGATGCCACAACCGATTTCGAGACACAAAGGCTGAGAGGGGTCGAAGAGTTCACGCAAATCGGTAATTTTGTCAAGACGCGCGGCAGAGGTAAACAAGGGAGAACGGATCAGGGTCATGCGCTGAGTCATGGTTGAAATATCTTTCTTAGACTGAAATTATTTGCGGTTGGCCAGAAAACGACTGAGCAGACGCCGCTGCGCCGCGGGTGTTGTTTGATAAGAGGGCATGAATTTCTCACCCGAGCCAAGGGCCGCTGGCGGTTGATCGAGTTGCTTGAAAATGGCGTTTTCATCCAGCTTCAGACCGATGCGGTCGAGGGACGGAGCCAAATTTGCGCCGCTGGCATTAAAATCGTGGCACCCCAGACAACCCAGGCGATGCAAAAGCTGCTCTGCCTCCAGCCGCTGTGCCGGGCTCAGCTCTTCAGCCCGCAGGCCGGCGCTGCTCAGCAGCAGCAGAAAAATTGTCAATAACACGTGCATCGCCCGGCTCCCGTCGTGGTGATGCCAAGAATACTGTGCTTGCCCCTTGTTTTGCAACCGCCCGGCCAGGGGGGGGTCTCATTAAAGTATTGGCCACCCGTAACCGATATGCCAGGTAAGGACAGACCCCAAGGACGGGGACTCCACGCCCAGGGAGGGCAGAATGAGTGATTATCTGAAAATTCCAACCTTGCCCCCTAAAGACGGGCTCCCCGGCGTTGCAGCGGTTGCCCCCTATCCACGCATTGATTCACATCACTCGCCCTCGGACGACTCTCGCCAGTCCTCTTCCGCAGCAGGAAAAGAGCCTAAAAAACGCACGGAACGGCGCTTCATCCTGTTGCGACAACTCATCGCGAGGCTGGAGGAAACAGCGGATATTGTCAAACTCGATTACGCGACGGCTGACGCCGAACTGCGGCAACTGGGCTTAAGTTCCGTTGAAGAAAATTTGATTCCGCAACTGCTGCGCCTGAAAATCCCCCTGCAAGCGATTGCCCAACTCCAGGAGCAGCTTAACGCACAACAACCAAGTATCAGCCTGGGGCGCGGACGCCTTATCCAAAACGATGCGACCGACCTTTTCCCGGTTTCTACTGCCGGTTTGGCGGAATACATTCTGAAAATTGATCACCTCCACCTGAAGCCAAGGTCTCTGCAACCCAAGATCGCTCAAGCGATGGATCAGGAGGGATTTTTCGCCGTACAGGGCAAGCGCCTGCGGCTGACCCTCAGCCCAAGCAGAAGCACGCAATCCACCGACGCTGACGTGTCCCTCAGAATTGTTGCCCTTCTCGGGGTGATCGAAAACGAAGAAGACGGGCGCAGAGCCATACTTTTTCCCCGCACCGACGGAAGCTACGGTCTCTACGCCGACAAGATGATCGACCTGTCGATTTAAAGTTTCCTCCCCAGGTCACATCATTTCGCCCACCCTTTGCAGAGTTCTTGCGCGTTTTTGCCCCGTGAGCAAATTTGAGTTGTATTGTCCGGGGCTGGTGATTAAGCTGGGAGGGTTGTTTTGCTGGGGGCAAAAGTAAAATTACTGGAGACACCATGCAAATACCCATCAGTCGCCGTGCCCACAGGGTCACACCTTTTCTGGCGATGGAAATCATGGAAAAGGCGAAAATTCTCGAAGCGGCCGGGCACGATATTATTTACCTGTGCCTGGGCGAACCCGATTTTCCCACCCCCGCAGCGGTGGTCGCCGCAACCCACCGCGCCCTCGATGCCGGTGCGACATCTTACACCCCTTCCCTGGGGTTACGCGAACTGCGCCAGGAAATTGTGCACCATTACCGCAAACGCTACGGGGTTCACCTCGAACCCGAGCAAATTCTGGTCGGTAGCGGCACCAGCCCCCTGCTGCTCTTGCTCTTTGCCATGCTGCTGGAAACCGGTGACGAGATCCTTCTGCCCGACCCCGGCTATGCCTGTTACCCTGATTTCGTACGTTTTGCCGGTGGGGTACCAACCCGCATCAAAACCACGGCGCAAAACGGTTTTCAACCACGGCCAGCCGAAGTCGAAAAGCTGATCAATTCGCGCTGCCGGGGATTATTAATCAATTCGCCATCTAACCCCGCGGGCTCGGTTTTAAGTGGTCAGGAGCTCAGAACCCTGGCACAACTGCCAATTCCGATAATTTCCGACGAAATTTATCATGGCCTAACCTACGAGGGCGAAGAACATTCGATCCTCGAATATACGGGCAGCGCCTTCGTCCTTGGCGGTTTTTCCAAAGCCTATGCCATGACCGGTTGGCGCCTTGGCTACCTGATTTCGCCCCTGACCTGTGCGCGCACCCTGCAAACCTTGCATCAGAACTTTATGATCTGCGCCAACCACTTTGTGCAACTCGGTGGCCTTGCCGCCCTGCGCCATGCCGAGGCCGACGTGGAACGCATGCGCAGACTCTATGATCTGCGCCGTCGCCAGTTACTCAAACAACTGGCCGAGCTGGGTTTCGGCCTGCCCTTTATCCCCAGGGGGGCCTTCTATATCCTTGCCGACGCCCGCCATATAGACCCGGATTCCATGCGCCTGGCCCTCGACATTCTCGAACAAACTGGCGTGGCGCTGACCCCCGGCATCGACTTTGGCCCCGGAGCCGAGGGCTATTTACGCTTTTCCTATTCCAGCCCGCTGGAACACATTGATACCGCCCTGGAGCGCCTGCGGGAATATCTGCGCCAACGCGGCAAATTGCCTGCATCCCGGCACTGAAAACCCGCCGGTGAAAATCAAGGAGAAAAAAATGTTGATTGTTATGCACCACCAGGCCACCGATCCCCAGATAAAACAAGTGAAACGAACCGTCGAGGCCATGGGCCTGCGCGCCGAACCCATACCCGGCAGCATGCGCACCGCCATTGGCGTTCTCGACAATCAGGGGTATGTCGACGATTCCGCCATTCGTGAGCTGCCGGGCGTGCGCGAAGTGATTCATGTCAGCAAACCCTACAAACTGGTTTCGCGTGATTTCCATCCCCAATCAACCGTTATTGAGGTCGCGGGGGTTAAAATTGGCGACGGCCAACCTCGGGTGATGATGGCGGGCCCCTGTTCCATTGAAAGCGAAACCCAGATGCTCACCGCCGCCCGTCAGGTCAAAGCCGCGGGGGGACATATTTTACGCGGTGGCGCCTTCAAGCCGCGCACCGGACCCCACAGTTTTCAGGGTTTAGGCGTTGATGGCCTCAAATTTTTAAGTGCCGCCGGACGCGAGGTCGGGCTGCCAGTCGTCACCGAGGTCATGCGCATTGAACAGCTTGATATCGTGTGTCAGCATGCCGATATGTTGCAGATTGGGGCGCGCAACATGCAGAACTTCGACCTGCTCAAAGAAGTGGGCAAACTCCGGCATCCGGTCTTGCTGAAACGCGGCATGAGCGCGACCCTCGAAGAATTTCTCGCGGCCGCCGAATACATCGTCGCCGAAGGCAACTCCAGCCTGGTGCTCTGTGAGCGCGGAATCCGTACCTTCGAAAAGGCCACCCGCAACACCCTGGATCTGTCAGTTGTCGCCCTGATTCGCAGCATGAGTCACCTGCCCATTATTGTCGATCCGAGCCACGCCACCGGCAAACGCCCGCTGGTACCGATCATGGCGCGCGCCGCGCTCATGGCGGGGGCTCACGGGCTGATGGTCGAAATGCATCCTGAACCCGACAAAGCCCTGTGCGATGGCGCCCAGAGTCTCGATCCCCAGATGTTTGCCCACTTGATGCAAAATTTGAAAAAAATCGAAAAATTTATCACGACGCTGGATGGGCTAGAAAACGCTTGACAGATAAACAATCGAAAGGTAGCGCAGGCTCTTGCCGATGGTCACCAGCACCACAAACAGACTCAACCGCACCCGCAGAATTCCGGCGATAAGAGTTAGCGGGTCGCCAATCACCGGCATCCAGGCCAGCAGCAGCGTCCAGTATCCATAACGTTGAAACCAACCCTGGGCACTTTCGATCTGTTTGTCGCTGAAATAAAACCAGCGCCGCGTGCGAAAACGCAGCAGATAGCGACCGAGGCCCCAGTTGACCACCGCGCCCAGGCTGTTGCCCAGGGTCGCAACGCCAACCAGTAAGGCCGGATCACCGCCATCGCGCAGCAGGGCAAAAAGCACCACCTCTGAAGAAAAAGGCAGAATCGTCGCCGCCAGCAAAGCACTGCCAAAAAGTATCAGCGCGCCGACAAACATTCGCCCACAGACGCTGCTTCGCCCTGTCTTGTCAGCAGTCGGCTGACCCGTGTATGATGCCTAACGAATAGACTCAACAATTTATTTCCCGTAGAAAATTTTTCATGGAGGTGCAATACAGCAATGGAAAAGAGCATTCAGGTTGCCGAAAACATCCACTGGGTGGGGGTGCGTCACGCCGAACTCCAGGTCTTCGATGACCTTTTCCCCACGCATAACGGCACAACCTACAACAGTTATCTGGTGCAGGGAACGGAAAAAACCGTTTTGATTGATGCGGTGAAAGAACCCTTTGCTGCGGAATTTTTCGACAAGATCAAGGAACACGTCGCCCTCAAAAAAATTGATGCTATCGTGGTCAACCACACGGAACCCGATCATTCCGGGGCCTTGGCACAACTGCTTGAGCAGCAGCCCGAATTACTGATTTACTGCTCCAAGCCCGGCGAAAACTTCCTGAAACAACTGCTCAACCGTGATTTCAACTGCCAGGTGGTCGCCGATGGGGATGAAATCGATCTGGGTGGGCGGACGCTGAAATTTATCCTTGCCCCCTACCTGCACTGGCCCGACACCATCTTTACCTACCTGCCGGAAGAACAAATTCTCTTTCCCTGTGATGCCTTCGGTGCCCATTATTGTTCCGATCGCCTCTTTGATGATGAAATCGCCGAATTTTACCCCGATTTTCATTTTTACTTCGACTGCATCATGCGCCCGTTTAAAGACAAGATTCGCGAAGCGCTGGCGAAAATCGACCCCCTGCCCATTCGCATGCTCTGCCCATCTCACGGCCCGGTGCGGCGCTCTTCGGCTGATTTTGCCATCGAAGCCTATCGGCGCTGGTCGGTAGCACCACCCAAAGGCGGCAAACCACGCGCCCTGCTCGCTGTGCTGTCATCCCATGGCAATACCCGCGACATGGCCGACGTGATCAAGACCGAACTCGAAGCCCGGGGCTTCGATGTTTCCGGCTTCGCCATCTGTGGCATGCGCGATGACGATTACCGCAACGCCCTCGAACAGGCAGATATCCTCATTATTGGAACGCCCACCATCCAGCGCGATGCTCCGCCTCACGTGTGGCATGCCTTGTCGCTGATTTCATCGGTCACGCCCAAAAACAAACTTGCGGCGGTCTTCGGTTCCTTCGGCTGGAGTGGCGAGGCCGTCAAAATGGTCGAACAGCGACTTATCGGCCTGCGCTACAAACTGGCGACGGAAAGCATCTCTTTCCGCTTTACGCCGACGGCGGACAACCTGGCAAGCTGCCGTAACTTTGCCGGTGAAATTGTCAATGTGTTGAAAAGCGCCTGATTGCCATTTGTGGCGGTTCAGCGGCACGGGCGGGCACAGGTACCAGGGGGCGGTGCCTGCCGGTGCGACTCTATCCCTGCCCCCTTTTCGACCCAGCCGATACCCCATGCCTGAACTGATTGCCGACATCGCGGTCTTTGCTCCTTTGCGCCAGCTGTTTTCTTATCGGGTCAACCCCGAGCTGGAAAACCGCCTCAAACCCGGCCAGCGGGTGCAGGTTCCCTTTGGGCGCCGCCGCTGTATCGGGATCATCGTCAAATTACGCCAGGGCGCAACCGAAAAACTCAAAGCCCTCGAAACCCTCGCCGACGATCAGATCTTTTTTACCCCGGAATTGCTTGATATGTGCTGCTGGGCGGCGGACTACTATCGCTACCCGCCAGGCCTCGCCCTGCGTGCCGCCCTGCCCGCCGCCCTGAGCGGCACAACGACAAAAAACCCCCAAGGATTACAGGAAAACTGTTACCAGGTCGGCCCAGAGACCGGCACTCCACGCGGCACCAAGCAGCGGGAGATTTACGCCTTCGTCTGCGCCGCCGGCAAGGTTCGACAAACCGAGCTGCGCCAGAAATTCGCTCATCCTCACAACAGTTTAAAAACGCTGGTTGAACAAAATTTCCTGGTGTGTCAGCAGGTTGAAAAACTGCGCGACCCTTTTTTAAGTGAGCTCGTTCAGGCCGATGCCCCCTGGAATCTCACCGCCGAGCAACAGCAGGCCTTCAAACAGTTAAAAACGGCAGTGGAAAACGTCGGTTTTGCGCCTTTTTTGCTCCAGGGCGTCACCGGCAGCGGCAAGACCGAAGTTTACCTGCAAACCATCGGCGCAGTGCTGAACCAGGGCAAACAGGGGCTGGTGCTGGTGCCGGAAATTGCCTTGACCCCCCAGTTGGTCGCGCGCTTTCGAGCCCGGTTCGAACCGGGGGGTGGTCAGATTGCGGTGCTGCATTCCGGGCTATCCGAAGGCGAACGCTTCGATGCCTGGCGGCGCATCGCTCGCGATGAAATTGATATTGCTATTGGTGCGCGTTCCGCCATCTTTGCGCCATTGCAACGCCTGGGGCTAATTATTGTCGATGAAGAACACGATTCCAGCTACAAACAGGGCGAAGGCTTTCGCTACAACGCTCGTGACCTTGCCCTGCTGCGCGGTCAAAAAAACGCTTGCCCGGTGGTGTTGGGCAGTGCCACCCCTTCTCTGGGCAGCGCCTTTCGTTGCGCCAATGGTCAGATGGAGAAATTGGTGCTCAGCCAGCGGGCCCATGCCGGTGAAATGCCCCAGGTTGAATTGATTGACCAAAGCGGGCAAGCTCCCGAGCAATTGATTTCAGACGCCTTGCACCAAGCCATTGAACAAACCTTGCACACCAAACAACAGGTTCTGCTTTTACTCAACCGGCGGGGCTTTTCCCCTTTTCTCCTCTGCGCCGACTGTGGCCAGACCTTTCGTTGTCCTAATTGCGAAATTACCCTGACCTACCATCAACAGGCGCGCCATTTGCGCTGTCACTACTGCGATTATGCCATGACACCACCCGAGGTCTGTCCGCGTTGCCAGGGGCATCACCTCGATCCCGAAGGCTTCGGCACCGAACGTCTGGCCCAGGAAATTGCAACCCTGTTCCCCGAGGCGCGCATCGCGCGCATGGATCGTGACACCACCGGCCATAAAGGAGCCCACCAGCAACTGGTGAAACGGATGCTGGCCACAGAGGTCGATATTCTGGTGGGCACCCAGATGATTGCCAAAGGCCATGATTTTCCGGGAGTGGCCCTGGTGGGCGTGCTGGCGAGTGACGCGATTCTGAACCTGCCCGATTTTCGCGCCGCTGAACGTGCGTTTTCCTTGTTGACGCAGGTCGCCGGGCGTGCCGGGCGCACAGGCGGCGGGCGGGTATTGATCCAAACCTATTGCCCGGAGCATTACGCCCTGCAATATGCTGCCGCCCAGGACTACCCGGCTTTCTACCAGCAGGAAATTCGCTTCCGGCAGGAGCTGGGTTATCCGCCAGCGGGTTTTTTGGCTAATCTGGTGCTGGCGGGAAATGTGGAAAGCGCGGTGCGACAGGCCGCCGAAAAGCTGGCTCGCCAACTCACCCAACAGACCAGTGCGGTGGAAGTTCTGGGACCGAGCCCCTGCCCGCTCTTTCGGCTGCGGGGGAAAAACCGCATGCAACTCTTGCTGAAGGCCGCCAAACGCAGAGACCTGCGACACCTCCTCGACCAGGTTGAACGCTTTAAAATTCCGGCGGGACTGAGCCTGAGCCTTGATGTTGACCCTCTGGATATGTTTTGAGGCCCTCAAATCGAGATATTTCTGTTATCCTGTGACCAACCTGAACCTCACGGAAACGCGAATGCATCAACTCTCCACAATCCTGCTTTTTTTGCTTCTCGCCGGCTGCACAGGCCAGCTTCCGCCCCCCCCAATATCGGTTCCTGAAAGCCCACCCTTGCGCGCGGCAAGCTTTGCTGAGCTCCCCGGCTGGACCGAAACCACCCCGGCCGCGGCCGTGGATACTTTTTTGAAGAGTTGCCAGGCCCTTGGCCGACAGGAGCGCTGGGCTCAGGTTTGCGCCCAAGCCCTGTTTGTCGCCCCCGGGGACGAGCAGGTGGCACGGCAGTTTTTTGAAGATTTTTTTCAGCCTTGGCAGCTGATGAATGAAGACGGCAGCACCAGCGGCACCATCACCGGTTACTATGTGCCCGAACTTGAAGGCAGTCGCACCCCCGACGCAACCTACCGTTATCCCCTCTACCGTGATCCCGAAGATTTACTCGTCATCGACCTGAGCGCAGTTTATCCGGAGCTGAAAGACTTTCGCCTGCGCGGACGCATCGAAGGCAAGCGGGTTGTCCCGTATTATGAACGAGAGGAGATTGACAGCGCCAGGCGCCCCCTGGATGGCCAGGAACTCTTCTGGGTCAAAGACCCGGTCGAGCTGTTTTTTCTTCACATTCAGGGGAGTGGACGCATTTTACTGCCCGATGGCGAAAAAATCATGGTCGGCTATGCCAATCAGAACGGCCATCCTTATCAATCCATCGGACGACTCTTGCTCGAACGCGGAGCCATGACCCGCGACCAGATGTCGATGCAGAATATCAGGCGCTGGGTGGCGGAAAATCCCGCCGCAGGGGAAAAATTGCTCGCCGAAAATCCCAGTTATGTTTTTTTCCACGAGCTGGAACGCGGCGTCGAATCGCCGCCTGGTGCCTTGGGAGTGCCCCTGTCCGCCGAACGCAGTCTGGCGGTTGATCGCCGGACAACGCCCCTGGGTGCGCCGGTTTTTCTCGCCACCAGCAGACCCGATTCAGCCGCCCCCCTCAACCGCCTCATGGTCGCCCAGGACACCGGCGGAGCCATTAAGGGGCGCGTCCGTGCCGATTTTTTCTGGGGGCTGGGCGCAGAAGCCGGCGCCCTGGCAGGGCACATGAAACAAGCGGGTCAAATGTGGGTACTGCTGCCGCGTGAGGATGAGTGGATATCGAAAAATTTCCCTCATCAATGAAGCTTTTCTGAGGTTTTAGGTGGAGGTATTTATGCTGAAAAAATTCTTACTCCTCATCGCACTGGTCATAGTGCCGCTGTCGGTCGCGGCGGTAGGCCAAATCGACATGGGACAAAGCTTTCCTGAAATAAGCCTGCCACAGCCGGAATCCGCGACACAGCGGGCCTATCTTGGCTTGCCGGCAGGCGAGAGTTTCACCCTCAGTCAGGTTCGAGGCAAGGTGGTTCTGGTGGAAATGCTCAACGTGCTCTGCCCACACTGCCGCAAACAGACCCTGTACTATAATAAGCTGTACGACATGATTGAAGAGGATCCCGACACCCGTGGTCAAATTTTACTGTTGGGTGTGGCCGTGGGAAATAACAATGAGCAAATTGAAGATTTTGTCGATATTTATGCGGTTGACTTCCCGGTCGTTTCCGATCGCGATTTTCGCCTGCATACCGCCATTGGTGGCGGCCCGACGCCTTTTACCCTCTATCTGCGCAGCGACTCAGGACAGATACCGGTGGTCGCGGGCACCCACCTGGGCCAAGACAAGCAGATGGAGGATCTTTTTGATTATCTCAAAGAAACCATGCAGCTGCCACGGGCCGAATTTGCCAACCTTCCCCAGGATGACGCGATAGCAGAAAAAAAGATCGAAGCATTTTTGCCGGAAGAATTAATGGCCGCACGACTCAAACAAAGCTTCGCCACCCTTGGAACTCTGGATCAATTTGCAGCCTTACCCCTCGCCAGCGGGCGCCAGGTTTACCGGGCCAAGGTCGATGGAAAATGGCTGTTTGCCGAAATTCTGGCCCGTTCAGCCATTTGTGATGTTTGCCATAATGTCTATTTTTACTATCTGTTCAACTCCGCCGGACAAGTGCTGTCCTTTGAGCCTTTGCACTTAACCAGATACGGCAATGTTGAATGGAACGCCAAGGAAGTGGCGCAGATGCGAAACCGGATTGTTGGCCGTTATCTGGCAGCGGCGTGGGATTTTAATCCGGAAATCGATGCGGTTTCCAGCGCAACCATGACCTCGGCCATCATCTTCAACAGTCTGGCACAGGGCGAAAATTTGCTGCGCGAACTAAAGCAAAGCAACTATTTGAGCGGAGGATCAAAATGAACAGTCATTCACTGCTGATCGGCTATCTGCTGTGGATTTTGGGATTTATGGGCGCGCACCGTTTCTATTACGGCCGCCCTGTCACTGGCACCATCTATTTCTTTACCCTTGGTTTGTTCTTCATCGGTTGGATAATTGACCTCTTGCTGATTCCAGGCATGCAGAACAGTGCCAATGAAAACTTTGTCCAGGGCCCTTATGACTATAATCTGAGCTGGATTCTGTTGACCTTTCTCGGCGTTTTTGGGGTGCATCGTTTTTACCAGCAGAAATGGCTGTCAGGGCTTCTTTACCTACTGACCGGCGGTGTCTTTCTGCTGGGGGTTATTTACGACTACTGGACCCTGAACGAGCAGCTGTCGCAACTGAACCTTCATGGAGCCTGAGGGTGAAATATCTGTTCTTAATTGGCCTACTGTTGTCTGGCTGCGCACAAATGTCCGCA
>JAACTI010000058.1 GCA_009993495.1 Deltaproteobacteria bacterium
GTGCGCGATCCGGGCAACTACGCCGAGGTCAATCGTCTGCTCGAAAATGGCGAGGCCGACATTGCCTTTGTCTGCGCCGGGCCCTATGTTGATGGTCAAGAGCATTTTGGCCTGCAACTGGTGGCCGCGCCCCAAGTTAAAGGTGAGGCGGCTTATTATTCCAACCTGATTGTGCCGGCGGTCAGTGCGGCACAGAGTCTGGCCGATTTGCGCGGCAGCAACTTTGCCTTTGCGGATCCCTTGTCGAACAGCGGTGCCTTGGTGCCCAAAAGCAAACTCATGGAGCGCGGTGAAACGCCCGAGAGCTTTTTTAACTCGCTGATCTATACCTATGGCCATGATCGCTCGATTCGGGCGGTGGCCGATCAGCTGGTCGACGGTGCCGCGGTGGATAGCCTGATCTGGGATTATCTCATTAGTAATGAACCTGAGCTAAAGACCAGGGTCAGGGTTATTGAACGTTTTGGTCCCTACGGCATCCCCCCGGTGGTGATTTCGCCCAAGGCCGATAACGACATCTTGCCCCGGCTGCGCACGTTGCTGACGCAAATGCATCAGGATCCCGCAGGGCAAAAAATTCTGGCAGGAATGCATATTGAGCGTTTCGTCATGGTCGACGATGCCGCTTATGATTCGGTGCGTGAGTTACAAAAACGCCTCAATGAACAGGGCAGTCGCCGATGAAACTCCTTGCCGGGTTGGGGGCTAAAATTTACCTGCTCCTGGCCGGGCTGCTGCTCATCTTCGGTTTTGCCATCAGTCTGTTCGTCAAATTTGAATTTTCGCAACAGCTGCGCCAAGAATTGCAAAAACGCGGAGCCACCATCGCCCGCAACCTGGCGCAAACCAGTGTTACGCCGATTCTGGCACGCGACCGTCTTAACCTGCGGCTGATTGCGCGCAAGTTTGTTCAGAGCGAAGACGACATTGTGTACATTTTCTTTCTTGGCAGTCATGAGACCGAAGTGCTGGGGCATTCTTTCGCGGGGGATTTTCCCGGTGAACTTCTCGGAGCCAATCCCCTGCCCGCTGACAGCCGCCTGAGCATTCGGCAGTTTTATACCGATCGCGGTGAAGTTTACGACTTTGCTGTGCCTGTTGCCGGTGGCGGTTTGGGCGCAGTGCGTCTGGGGATTTCGGTGGAGCCCTTGCAAGGCGCGGTGGCCGATCTGACCGGTACGATTCTGCGGGTCAGCCTGTGGCTGAGTGTTCTGCTGCTGTTGCTGGGAATTCCCTTGTCGGCACTGGTGGCCCGCCCCCTGCGACGTTTAACGCAGGCGACCCGCAAGGTTGCCGAAGGCGAGCTCGAAGTTCAGGTTGCTGAAGGCCCGGCGGATGAAATGGGCCAGCTGGCGCGCGCTTTCAATCGCATGACCCAGGAACTGCACAGCTCGCATTGCCAGCTGGTCAAGCGCAATTCTGAACTGGCAGCAGAAGTCGAAAAACGCCAGGCCGCCGAACGTACCCTTTCGGAACAGCTTAATTTTCTTAAGACCCTGCTGGAACATTTGCCCACACCGGTGTTTTTTAAAGATCGTAGCAACCTTTATCGGGGCTGTAATCAGGCTTACGCCATGATGTTCGGTCGCAGTTGCGAAGAGGTTGTGGGTCAAAGCGTGGCGCAAATCTATCCGGCGGCTGAAGCGCGTGTGCATGAAATGCAAGATCGCCAGTTGTGGCAGCAGTTTGAGCCCCTCAGCTATGAATTGCAGATTCAAACCCCCGCCAGGCGGCGCGACGTCATTTTTCACAAGGCCTGTTTTTTTGACGCTGATGGTCAACCCAAGGGCTTGGTCGGGGTTGTCATCGATGTCACCGATGAGCGTGAAATTAATCGGTTGCGCAGTGAATTTGTTTCGACCACCGCCCATGAATTCCAAACGCCTTTAACCGCAATTCTGGGGTTCTGTGAGCTGTTGCAAGGGGAAATTCCGCCGGGAAGTGCGGCCGATTATATCGAAATCATTCATGAACGGGCCGAGTTTTTGTCGCGGCTGGTGGATCAATTTCTGGATGTCAGCCGGATTGACAATGGCCGCAGCATTCCGATCCTGCCGCGGGCATGTGACCCCCAAAAGCTGATCGCGCATATCTTGGTCAGCCTCAAGCCCGCCGAACGCCAACGCGTGAGGGTAAATTTCCCCGAGCCCTGCCCCCAGGTTGAGGTCGATACGGATCGCCTGACCCAAGTGATACAGAATCTGCTGGGTAACGCCTTCAAATACAGCCAGACGGAAACGCCGGTGGTGATCAGCGCCCAAACCCGGGGGGATTGGCTGGAAATCAGCGTTCAGGATCAGGGTCAGGGGCTTGAACCCGAAGATGTGGTGCAGATCTTTGATAAATTTTTCCGCGCCCGCCACGACGACAGCGGTATCTCGGGCACGGGGCTGGGCCTGTACATCAGCAAAGCCATTGTCGAAGCCCACGGTGGCTGCATGACCGCGATCAGCCACAAGGGCCAGGGAACCTGCCTGATTTTTACCCTGCCCCTAAACGCAGAAGCCTCTACCGGGTAACCCCCCCCAGCCTCTGCGCCTCAACTCGGCTCACATTCGGCTCTACGCCGGGGAAATTGCAGTCGAAAACTGCAGCCGGGCGAGGAGGTTTCTGCCAGGATGAGTCTTGCGCCCATGGACTCGGCCAGAGTACGGGCCATGTAGAGACCTAATCCTGAACCAGCGGGGCCGTTTTGCTGATGACCACTGCGGTAGAACTTTTCAAAAACCTTCTGCCGTTCGGCTGGTGCGATGCCGGGGCCATTGTCGCTGACGCGAATCTCTCCCTTGTGGGCACTGAACTCGGTACTGACCACCACCTCAGCACCGGCGCTGGAATATTTCAACGCATTATCGATCAGGCTTGAAAGGATGATTTTTATCCCCACCGGATGCAGTTGCAGGCTTTCGTCGCCCACGGAGGCAAAGCGTAAGTTGCAGGATGACTGCTGAGCCACGGGCGTGAAGAGTGCGTCCAGTTCTTCAAACAAGATGCAAAGTCGGACGGATTCCCCTTGCAACTGGTAGGAATTTTCCTCGAGTCGGCGCACGAGCAGATAGTTCTTTGCCAAAGTCTCCAGGTAATGGGAACTCTTCTGAATGTGGCTGACATACCCCTGTGCCGACGTGCGGGTCAGGCTGCCCTCGTCGCTCAGGCGTCTTGCCATGCCGGAGATAATCATCAGCTGATTCTTTAATTCGTGGAAAAGAACCTGCTGCCAGTTCTCCTGCAAGCTGTCCCACCTTTCAAAAGCCGTCATTTTTGCGGTTAACGCCAGATATTCATGGCGTTTTTCGATCAGCTGTCGGGTTTTGAGAACGACTTCCTTTATCACGTAGGGCTTGGGAAGATAAAGGTCGGCCCCCAGGTGATACCCCTTGAGGCGATCAGCGGCGGTGCCCATGGCACTGAGCATGATAATCGGGATGCGCGCCATCAGCGGATCCTCATGGGTGCGCAGCATGCGGCAGATCTCCCAACCATCGAGGAGGGGAAGCATCAGATCCAGCAGAATCAGATCGGGTTTTTCGCGGCCGATCAGCCGACAGGCCTCCAGCCCATCTGCTGCGATTACCACATCGAAACCGCTGCGCATCAGATTGTATTCCAAAACTTCAGCCAGTTCGGCTTCATCTTCAACAATCAGAACTCGCCCCGGAAAGGGGGTCGCAGGTTTCAAAATCTGTTGGTTGGGCTGCGCTTTTGGTGCGCCGACATTCACGAATGTCGCTTCTGTCTGGGGGATCGACTGCATCAGGGTCCTCCTGCGGTGACACGGGCACTTTTCTCTGCCCGACGAATTAAAGGGTATAGACTGTTCAGCTCCGTAGAACCGAGCCCGAGAGCCCCAATCCAAGGGCAAGGGGCGCATGAAACTATCCCTTGCGCTTAGCTGCCGCCATGCGGGCGTCAGAGATCCGTTCCATGGCGGCCTCGGGCCCGGGGTGGTCAATAGATACAGATGGTAAATTCAGGGCAGGTTAAGAAATGATGAGAATTTGATCAGGAAACGACTTTTTTCGGCATGAGGTGAAATATACAAACTTCTAACCTTACTCCAATCCAAACCTAACATTGTGCTGGTGTATTGAGGCCATCCACGCCGAAACGGGAGGCCCGGTATGACAGATCAACACGTAGTCGCAGATTTTCCTTTTACCCTGTTACCCTCTTGCGGGGCGAAAGGACCGAGTTTTTTCCCCCCGTGGTGGCAGCACACCGCGGAACAGCTGCTCGGTCTTCAACGTTGTGCGCAGCTGTATCGTCAGATTGAATCAACCTGTGAGCCCGTTGATTTCGCGGCCCAGGCCCTGAAAAAACTGGGGGTGAGTTGCCAGGTTCTCAGCAATGATCAGGTACGCATTCCGGCGGCCGGCCCCTGTATTCTGATTGCCAACCATCCCTTCGGCGGGATTGAAGGGCTGGCCCTGTTTGAACTGATTGCAAAAGTCCGTCCCGACTTTAAAATGATGGCCAATTACCTGTTGGCGCGTATCCCCCAGCTGCAAGGGCAATTGATCAGCGTCAATCCCTTCGGCGGCACTGCGGCGCTACGCACCAATCTGGCTCCCCTGCGTCAGGCCCTGAACTGGCTGAAGCAGGGGGGCTTGTTGGTTTTCTTCCCCGCCGGTGAGGTCTCTTCCTGGCAATCATCGGAACAGGGTGTCACCGACCCGGCTTGGAGCACGACCCTGCCGCGTCTGGTGCGCTTGAGCGGCGCGCCGGTGTTACCCGTGTATTTTTCAGGACAAAACGGCGCGCTCTTCCAATGGGCCGGTCGTCTTCATCCGCGACTGCGCACCCTGCTTTTACCGCGCATGCTGCTGAATAAACGCGGACATCGCCTTGAAATCCGCATTGGGCAGCTGGTGCCGACGCGCAAGCTCAACAAATTTCAAACCACCCACGAGTTAAATGACTACTTGCGCCTGCGCACCTACGCTCTGGGTCTCCGGCGGGCTCAAGCGATAAAAAATCAGACGAAAAACTTCGTCAGTTCGCCGCCGCCGCTTTTACCGCAGGCAAGCGCTTCAGCCTGGTTTCAACTGGAGATTGATGATCTCTCCCCCGCCCAACATTTAGTGGCGAGCGGTGAGTATCAGGTTGTGGTCTTCCGCGCCGTTCAAGGTCCCAAGTTGATGCAAGAAATCGGTCGCCTGCGTGAACTGACCTTTCGCGCCGTCGGCGAAGGAACCGGGCAGAGCCTCGATCTCGATGGCTACGACCAGACCTATGAACATCTGCTGCTCTGGAACCGTGAAAAAAAGGAAATCGTCGGCGCTTACCGCATCGGGCCGGTTGATCGCCTGGTGGCCCAGCAAGGGGCAGGCGGGCTCTATACGGCGACCTTGTTTCATTTCAAGCCACAGTTTCTGGAAAAAATGCAAAACGCGCTGGAACTGGGGCGCTCCTTCGTGCGACCGGAATACCAGCGCTCCTATGCGCCTTTGCTGCTGCTCTGGAAGGGCATTGGTCATTATCTGGTTGCCAACCCGCAGTACCGTTACTTGTTCGGGCCGGTGAGTATTTCCAGTGATTACGGCAATTCCTCCCGTCGGCTGATGACCAGCACCCTGGCCCGCTATTACCTGGTCAAGGAATTTGCGGGTCTGGTCTCTCCACGCCTGCCGGTTCCCCTGCACCCTCTCAAAATTGCCGGTCTTTGCGCCCGGACGAGTGATCCACTGCTGCGCGACATGGAGGAGATCTCGACCCTGGTTGCTGACCTGGAGGCCGACAGCAAGGGGATTCCGGTGCTGCTGCGGCATTACCTGAATCTGGGAGGAAAACTGCTGGCTTTCAACCTGGATCCGGCGTTCAGCAAGGTTATAGATGGCCTGCTGCTGGTCGACCTGCACCAGACCGAGGCTAAACAACTGCAACGCTATATGGGGGCTAGTGGCTATCGGCGCTACCTGGAGGCCGAGCTTTCATCCCCTTCGCAGTGTGCCTGATGACGAAGGCGTTGTGAGCGTTTTCATTAGCGGCAAAGCGGTTTCAGGGCTCGACTGCCCCGTGCCGGTTTGTGTCGCCCCAGAGTCAGTTAGCAGATCCGATGCCATGTTAAAGTTGATCACAGAGTGCCATAATCTTGATAATCTGCCGGTTCGCGATTTGATCGACAGCAGCGGATCGGTTTCCCCCGAGACCCCGATTTCGGTACTTGCCGAACGTTTTTTTACCGAACCGGAGCTTGACGCCCTGCCTTTGGTGCGCGATGGCTTTCCCTACGGACTGGCGGTGCGCAACAAAATTCTCACCACCCTCGGCACGCGTTTTGGTTTTGCGCTCTATGCCAGGAAGCCCATCAGCGCCATTGCCGATATGAATCCGCTGCTCGTGCATCACGACGAAAGCCTGAATGGGGTGCTTGCCCAAGCCATGGCGCGCGATTTCCGAGATATCTATGACGAAATTCTGGTCGTTGATGAAGCCGACAAATACGTCGGGCTGCTCTCGGTCAAGCGCCTGGTGATCGAACAGGGCAACCATTTGGCCCAGAGTATCGCTCAGCGGCGCATGGCCCTTGAGCGGGCAGCCGAAATGCAGAAGATGAACGATGCCAAAAGTAGCTTCATGGCCCATATCACCCATGAATTGCGCTCGCCGCTCCATGCCATTGTCGGTGTTATCGAACTGGTCAAAATGAATTTTTCTCAGCAGAAGCTGGATGAGTTCCCCAAATATATTAACCTGCTTTCGACCAGTTCAGCCAATCTGCTTGCAATCATCAACAATATCCTCGATCTGTCGAAGATTGAAGTCGGGCGGATGGACGTTTATAGCGAGGACTTTGTGTTGGGAGATCTGCTGCAGGAGGTTCTCGAAACCTGTCAGGTTTTACTGGGTGACAAGCCGTTGACCATTGAGCTCGACTGTGCCCAGCCGCAGATTCTCCTCAGTGGAGATCGGGGAAAGGTGCGTCAGATTTTGTTGAATCTGGCGAGTAACGCGGTCAAGTACACCGATCGTGGCAACATTACCATTGCGGCCGAAGGGGGATCCCAGCTCAAACTGTCGGTCAAAGACACCGGCATTGGCATCCGCACAGAAGATCTGGCCAATCTTTTTGTGGCCTTCAATCAACTGGAAGACGCCAAGACCCGTCGTTACAACGGCAGTGGCCTGGGACTGACCATCACTGCGCAGCTGGTGCAACTGCTGGGGGGAAACATCAGCGTTGACAGCACTTTCGGCATCGGCAGCCGCTTTGATGTGCAGCTGCCCTGCCGCCAGCCTTCACAACCAGAGGAAAATTTTCCATGACCCAGCCCAAAACAGTTTTGGTTATTGACGATGACGAGCGCCACCTGCTCACCGCCCGTGGCCTGATCGAAGCCCTCGGCTTTCGTGTTGAGACCCATAACTCGCCTTTTCGCTCGACCGAAAAAATTCTCGACCTCAAGCCGGATCTGGTTCTCCTCGACGTCAATATGCCCGCCCTGGCGGGCGACCGCTTGTGCGAGCTGCTGCGGTCGGAACCCGTGCTGGAAAACACTCAGATCTATCTTTATTCGTCCAATGACGAGGATATTCTGCGCCAGTCGGTACGGCGCTATCAGGCGGATGGCTATATCTGCAAGGGAGATATCCGTGGCATGCGGCTGAAATTACAATCCCTGCTTGGTGGTTCCACCTGAAACACCGGTGTGGAATCAGGCTCCTTGTCCGGGGTTTTGCGAAAATATTTTCTATCTCCTGGCCATTTTTCAGATCCTCGTTCAGCCCTTGCCGTAAGACCCCGATAGTCACGGCCCCAGTCCTGATCCTTTGGGTGGGTTTCGGGCCCAGATATGTGGCGTTGATGGCTCCTACCCTGTCTCCCCTGTAACCCCTAGAATTGCGTAAGCTTGCGCAGGGATTTTGCGTGTCAGCAAGGCATGATGGTCACTGCCTAACTATAGCTAAACGGTTATTATCACGAGGTTTCAGTCGTCGCCGCCCAGTTCGCGGGAGCGTTTGGCGGCGGCGCTGACGGCTTCCATCAGGGTGGTGCGTAGACCATTTTTTTCCAGAGTGCTGACGCCGGTAATGGCGGTGCCACCGGGAGAACAGACGCGGTCGCGCAGAATGGCGGGGTGTTCGCCGGTTTCGCGAACCATGAGGGCCGCGCCGACCACGGTCTGTACCGCCAGGGCATGGGCGATGTCGCGCCGCAAGCCTTCGCGCACGCCGCCGTCGGCGAGGGCTTCGATAATGGTGTAAACGTAGGCGGGCCCCGAACCCGACAGGCCGGTGACCGCATCCATCTGGCGTTCGTCAATCAGCTGCACCTGGCCCACGGTTTCAAACAGGTGGCGCACCAGCATCACATCTTCGTGGCTGGCATGATGGCCACGACAGATGGCGGTGGCTCCTTCACCGACCAGGGCCGGAGTATTGGGCATCACGCGTACCAGGCGGAGTTCGCCGTCAAAATGTTTTTCAATATGGGCGCAGGAGGTGCCGGCCAGAATCGAAATCAGCAGACTTTCAGCCCGCCAGTTACCGGCAAATCCGCCGATGACTTCGTCGGCAATCTGGGGTTTGACGGCCAGGAGTACCACCTCGCATTGGGCGATCACGTCCAGGTTCTCGCTGGTGACGGGAATGCCGTAAGCGTCCGTCAGATGCTGGCGCCGCGGGTCGCTGGGCTCGGCGACCAGAATTTTTTCGGCGGGGAGGGCTGCCTCTAGTAATCCCTTGATGATGGCTTCTGCCATATTGCCGCCACCGATGAAACCAATCTTTTCAATATTTGTCATAGCGAATGTCCTTGAGTAAAATGAGCGCGAAAGAGATATGTTTTCCATCTTTAGCACAGTGTGCGTGTCTACTCAACAAGAGGCTGCGAGTCGCGAAAGTGAGACAATTATGACGTGTGAAGAACTGGCGCGGTACAATGGTAAAAATGGCCAAGCCGCCTATGTGGCAGTGGGGAATGTCATCTATGATGTCAGCCAAAGCCCCATGTGGCAGGGCGGAAATCATGTTAGTGCCCATCAGGCCGGGTGTGATCTGACCCTGGAATTGAAAGAGGCGCCACATATTGCTGCGGTAATTGAACGCTTCCCGGTGGTGGGCCGCCTGGAGGAAATTGCCGCGCCCGGCCGCAAAAGCCTGGGGCTTCCGGTGGTACTGATTGTGTTGGTGCTTGGGCTTGTGAGTTGGTGGTTGCTGCGCTGATTGCGGGGCGAGAAGAGGTCTTAGCCGGAAAAGACCGGCAGGGTGAGGGTAAAAGTTGAGCCGCTGCCGGGTTTTGACTGCACCTGAATCTGACCTTGATGCTGGCCGATAATTTCTTGCAAAATAGATAATCCCAGGCCGGTGCCACCTGTTTCAAGCTTGGTGGTATAAAAGGGTTCAAATATTTTATCCAGATGTTCTTGGGCGATGCCACAGCCGGTATCTGCAATGGCAATCTGGATGTGATCACCGCGTTGTTGGGTTGTGATGGTGA
This sequence comes from Deltaproteobacteria bacterium, assembly GCA_009993495.1. GTDB lineage: Bacteria > Desulfobacterota > Desulfuromonadia > Desulfuromonadales > Geopsychrobacteraceae > Geopsychrobacter. Next base: position 9,440 of record JAACTI010000058.1, read on the forward strand.
TGGTGCCCTGCTTTTCGATGGATTGGGCGGCATTGACTAATAAATTCAGAAAGACCTGACTGAGTTTTTGTGGCATGCCCCAGACCTGCGGCAAGGCGCTGAAACGGCGCACAACCTCGGTTTTGTATTTCAGCTCATTCCAGCACAGGTTCAAGGTTTCTTCCAGCAGCTTGTTCACGTCAATTGCCTGGGGCTCTTCTGCCTCTTTGCGCGAAAATTTCTTCAGCCCCATGACAATACGGCGAATGCGTTCGGTGCCTTCGATGGAATCCTTGATCAGTTCGTCGAGGTCGGCCATGATTTGGTCGATTTTTAAACGGGCGCGCAAGGTGCGCAGCTCGGAACGCAGTTGGTTGTCACTACTGGCATCAATGGCACTTGCTGCCGTTTCGTGGAAGGCAATGATGCGTTTCAGATATTTGCTTAAGGAACCGAGATTGCTGGCAATATACCCGGTTGGATTATTGACTTCATGGGCGACGCCGGCCGCCAGCTGACCAAGGGAGGCCAACCTTTCCTGCTGAACCATGCGCCGGTAACTTTCATGTAATTCCAGGCTGCATTGAGAAAGGTCTTGCTCCAGTTGGCGGCGTTGCGCACGGTTTTCCTGTTCGAGGCGGGCAATACGCAGAGCATTTTTGACGCTGATGAGCACGTCTATGGGTTGAAAGGGTTTAACCACATAGCCAATGGCCCCTGCTTCGAGGGCCGTGAGAATCACATCGCGCTGGTCAACCCCGCTGCACATGACCACCTGGGTGTCCGGCCACTGCTCTTGGGTCTTTTGCAGCAGATCGAAACCACTCATACCGTCCATTCTAATATCGACCAACATCAGATGACAGGTATTTTTTTTCAGATATTCCAGGGCTTTTTCGCCGCTGTTGACGCTGGTGCACGGGATGCCCTCGCCTTGCAGAATCCGCTGAAGCAATTGGCAGACGAGAACTTCATCATCAACCACCAGCACCGCTGGAGTCTGGGGATTGCACTTCACCATTTTATGGCTCCATGCGGGTAGCGAAGATGCGGCGCAGCACTTCCGGGAGCTTTTCAAAAACTTCCGGTTTTAGCAGAACTTCGCAAATGGAATGCTGGCCTTCCAGGGAATCGAGGGCGATCTTTAAGCCCGAGCAGAGGATGACTGGAACCTGTGGCGCAATTTTCGCCATTTCGATGGCCAGCTCCTGGCCGGTGAGGCCCGGCATGGTTTGATCGGTCACCACCAGATCAAAGTCTTCGGGGTTGGCGCAAAAGAGCTGGAGGGCCTCGGTTCCGCTGGTTACGGCGGTCACCTGGTAGCCCAGATCTTCGAGAAA
>JAACTI010000338.1 GCA_009993495.1 Deltaproteobacteria bacterium
GTCGTCATCAAGAAAAATATCGCGCTTTTCGATGCCACGCACCATCACATGCTGGAGAAGGCCGGGGATATCAATACGGGCTGTTCTTGGCATGGAGGGGAAATTAGCATGGGGAAACGATTAAGTCAACTAAATTAACTGCGTCCCCTTATGGTTCGCCACAACCCGACAGATGGCTGCCGTCAGGGTCGCCAGATCCTCATTATTCATCACATAGGGCGGCATGACATAGACCAGTTTGCCGAAAGGTCTGACCCAGACTCCGGCGGCGACGAATTCTGGTTGAATCCGCCGCATGTTAACCGGGGCTTTCATTTCAACCACGCCGATGGCGCCCAGCACCCTGACTTCGGCCACCTGGGGCAGATCGCGACAGGGTGCCAGCCCCCGTTTCAAACCGGTTTCGATGCGTCTGACCTGCTGCTGCCAGTCTGATGCGAGGAGCAGATCAATACTCGCCGTCGCTATCGCGCAGGCTAAGGGGTTGCCCATAAAGGTTGGGCCATGCATGAAGACGCCCGGTTCCCCCCGGGATAAGCCTTCGGCGATTCTGGTCGTCGCCAGGGTCGCCGCCAGGGTCATGGTGCCACCGGTCAGCGCCTTGCCCAGACAGAGAATATCGGGCGCGATGGCGGCATGTTCGCAGGCAAACAACTGGCCGCTGCGCCCAAAGCCAGTGGCAATTTCATCGGCAATCAGCAGCAATTCGTAAGCATCGCAAAGGGCGCGCACTTCTTTCAGATACTGGGGATGATAAAAGCGCATGCCGCCGGCACCCTGCACAATCGGCTCTAAAATCACCGCCGCAAGCTCCTGGTGGTGCTTCTCGACCAGGGCCTGCAAGGCGACTATGTCCTGGGGCTCCCATTCCTGGCCGAAGCGACACTGGGGCGCAGGGGCAAAAAACTGCGGCATCAGCAGGTTTGACCAGAGAGCATGCATTCCCGTATCCGGGTCACAGACCGACATGGCACCAAAGGTGTCGCCATGGTAGCCATTGCGGATCGTCAGCAGGCGATTTTTCTGGGGACGTCCGCTGCTGTACCAGAACTGAATCGCCATTTTGAGGGCAACTTCCACCGCCACTGAACCGGAATCACACAAAAAAACATGTTGCAGGGGCGGCGGCGTCAGTTCAATCAGCCGCTGTCCCAGTCCAACCGCCGTCGGGTGCGTCAAGCCGCCAAACATCACATGAGACATCTTTGCTATCTGCGCCTCTAAGGCCCGGTTCAGCTGCGGATGATTGTAACCATGAATCGCCGACCACCAGCTGGCCATGCCATCGATCAGTTCCCGGCCATCCTCAAGCTGCAAGCGCACCCCTTTGGCGCCAACGACGGGAAACACTGGCAGAGGATCGGTCATGGAGGTATAGGGGTGCCACAGATGACGGCGATCAAATTCGCGCCAGTCGGAAGGCGGACTAGACATGAGCCGCTCCCTGGTTTGCAAGAGCCTGTTTCATCCTCTCCAGCGCGCTCACCAACAAGCTGCGCGGACAACCGAAGTTGAGGCGCACGAAGCCGGGAGCACCGAAATCGCTGCCGTCAGACAGGCCAACTCCGGCGGCTTCGAAGAATTTCCCCGGCTGTTGCAGGTTGAGCTCGCGGGTATCGATCCACGCCAGATAAGTGGCCTCGACCGGCGTCATAGACAAGCCCGGCATCTCGGCGATGGCCTGGGTGACCAGCGCGCGATTCCCACGTAAATAGGCCAACAGCTCTTGCCGCCAAGGCTCAGCGTGACGGTAGGCGGCTTCGGCGGCGGTCAGGCCCAGGGCATTGACCTGGGGCACAATACGTCCCTTGGCTTTTTTAAAAGCCGCCCGCAGCTGCGGGTTGCTGATCACGGCAAAGGAACAACCAAGCCCGGGAATATTGTAAGTTTTACTGGGTGCAAGCAGGGTGATACAGCGCTCGGCGATTTCGGTCGACAAGGTCGCGATGGGAATATGGCGCTTGTCCTCATCCAGCACCAGCCCGGCGTGTATCTCGTCAGATCCGATAACCAGATCATAGCGGGTGGCGATCTCAGCCAAAGCCCCAAGCTCGGCGGCTGACCAAACGCGCCCCACCGGATTATGTGGATTGCATAACAGCAGCATCCGCGTGCGCGGCGTAATCGCCGCCTCAATGGCGGGTATATCCAATTGCCAGCCTTGCCCGATCTGAACGAGGGGCACACTGATCAGACTGCGGTCGGAAAGAGGTGGAGCTGACAGAAATGGCGGATAGATCGGCGTGCAGGTCAGCACTGCGTCGTCCGTCTTACCCACCGCACGACAGATAACGTTCAGCCCGGTCACCAGACCCGGCAGCCAGACAATTTCTTCCGGCCCAACCTGCCAGTCAAAATCCCGGTGCAGATGGTCAGTGACCGCCTCGTACAAGCCTGCACTCGGCGCGGTATAGCCGAACACCCCGTGATCGATGCGTTGATGCAGGGCTTCAATCACTGCCGGTGGTGCGGCAAAATC
>JAACTI010000341.1 GCA_009993495.1 Deltaproteobacteria bacterium
AACGAAATCGTAGATAAGTAAACGGAGAGTTCGATGGCCAGGCTGAAGCAGGCGTATCAGCAGGAACAAGTTCCTGCAATGATGAAAGAGTTCCAGTACCGGAACGTTATGGAAGTGCCCAGAATTGAGAAAGTTGTTCTCAATATGGGTTTGGGTGAAGCAATTCAGAACCCGAAACTGCTCGAATCGGCAGTTGAAGAACTGAGTGCAATCGCCGGGCAGAAGGCAGTCATTACCCGCGCCAAACGTTCAATTGCGACCTTCAAGTTGCGCGAAGATATGCCAATTGGTGTCTGTGTGACTTTGAGGCAGAATCGTGCTTGGGAATTCCTTGATCGTCTGATCAATGTGGCTTTGCCACGTGTTCGCGATTTTAAAGGTGTTTCTCCGAAGGCTTTCGACGGACGTGGTAACTACACGATCGGTATTCGTGAGCAGCTCATTTTCCCGGAAATTGATCTTGATAAAATTGCCAAGGTCTCCGGTTTGAATATCACTATCGTTACGACGGCCAAAACCGATGAAGAGGGGCGCTCCCTTCTTGCCGGTATCGGCATGCCGTTCCGGAAATAAGCGCAGGCGAACGGAGGATTGTTGTGGCTAAGAAGTCGATGATTGCCAAGGCCAAACGGCCAAAGAAATTTCAGGTTCGTGAATACAACCGCTGCCCGCTGTGCGGTCGTCCCCGAGCTTATTACCGTAAATTTGATATGTGCAGAATTTGTCTGCGGAAACTGGCCAGTGAGGGGAAGCTCCCCGGTGTGGTCAAGTCCAGCTGGTAACAGCCTGTATAAGGAGCTCCACAAATGTCTATGACTGACCCGATTGCGGATTTGCTGACCCGTATCCGTAATGCCGGAATGGCAAAACATGCCAAATTGGATTTACCCTCCAGCAATTTAAAGATTGCCATTGCTGATGTGCTTAAGACTCAGGGCTATATCAAAAATTATAAGACAATTTCTGATAACAAGCAGGGTCTCCTGCGTATTTATCTGAAATTTGATGATAATCAGACCCATGTTATTCATGAAATTAAAAGAGTATCGACTCCGGGTTGTCGGGTTTACGTCACGAAGGATGATGTGCCACGGGTAAAAAATGGCCATGGCTGTTCGATTATTTCGACCTCCAAGGGAGTTCTTGATGATGTCTCCGCGCGTCAGGCTCAGGTTGGTGGCGAAGTTATCTGCACCATCTGGTAACCTGGATTTTTATAGAAACTAAGGAGTTCCGCTATGTCGCGTATAGGCAAGCTACCTGTTGCCATTCCTGCAGGGGTGAAAGTTTCTCTGGAAGGCAACGAGATTAAAGTTCAAGGTACCAAAGGCAGCCTCACTCAAATTTTGCCTGAACGCGTGACCATTGCTGTTGAAGCAGAACAAATTGTGGTTACGCGGCCATCAGAAGAAAAACAAGACGTTGCTCTGCATGGTTTGAGTCGTTCCCTCATTTACAACATGGTTGTGGGTGTCAGTCAGGGCTTTACTCGAGTACTTGAAATCAATGGGGTCGGTTATCGTGCAGAGGTCAGTGGTAGCGTTTTGACTTTGAGTTTGGGTTATTCCCACCCGGTTGTTTACCAACTTCCCCTGGGGGTTGAGGTTGAAGTAGAAAAGCAGACCCGTTTGACGATCAGGGGCATTGACAAACAACTGGTTGGTTCCACTGCTGCCAAGATTCGTTCTTTCCGCAAGCCTGAGCCTTACAAGGGCAAGGGAGTTAAATATGCCGAAGAACGTATCCTGCGTAAAGCCGGGAAAACCGGTAAGTAATCGATAAGGAGTTTTACCGTGGATGTTGCGAAAAATAGACGACTCTCCCGCCTGAAACGTCAGGCGCGGGTTCGCAAAAAAGTTGTCGGAACACCGAAGCGTCCGCGCTTGTCAGTGTTTCGCAGTGCCGGTCACATTTATGCACAAATCATAGAGGATACCAGTGGCAATACGCTTGCTGCGGCTTCTACCTTGAATAAGGATGTTTGCGCCGGGCTGAAGTCGAAAGGGAATGTCGAGGCTGCCAAGGCTGTAGGTACAGCCATTGCCAAACTGGCGTTGGCGAAACATATCGACACTGTTGTTTTTGATCGTAACGGGTTTATTTATCAGGGGCGTGTCCAGGCTCTGGCAGATGCCGCCCGTGAAGCCGGTCTTAAGCTTTAAGAGGAGAAGATGGTGCAGCGTACCGATCAAAATGAAATGGAAATGACGGACCGGATAATTCACATTAACCGGAACTCAAAAGTCGTCAAAGGTGGTCGTCGTTTCAGCTTCTCCGCGCTGGTTGTGGTAGGGGATGGCGCCGGTCGAGTTGGTTATGGACTTGGTAAAGCCAAGGAAGTGCCTGAAGCAATCCGCAAGGGGGTTGAACAGGCGCGCAAAAGTCTGATTCGGGTGTCCCTGGAAGGAT
>JAACTI010000342.1 GCA_009993495.1 Deltaproteobacteria bacterium
CAGGAAATGTTGGCCCAGCAGGGCAATGTCTTCCGGGCGACTGCGTAACGGGGGGACAACCAGATCGACAACTGCCAACCGGTAGTAAAGATCCTGACGAAAAGTGCCTTGCGTGACCAGCTCTTTCACATCAGTCCCGCTGGCCGCTATCACCCGGGTGTCAATAGGCTCGCTACGGCTGGAGCCCACCGGCCTGACTTCGTTTTCTTGCAGCACGCGCAACAGCTTGGGTTGTAAATCGAGGGGCAGCTCGGCAATTTCATCGAGAAAAAGGCTGCCGCCACTGGCCGCGCTGAACAAGCCCTGGTGGTTGCGATCGGCGCCGGTAAAGGCCCCACGCACATGGCCGAAGAGTTCGCTTTCAAGCAGCCCGGCAGAAATGGCGCTACAGTTAAGCGCCAGCATCGGGCCCTTGGCGCGCGGGCTTTGGCGATGCAGCCGCTGGGCGATCAACTCCTTGCCGGTACCGGTTTCCCCGCTGATGAGGACAGATGCGTCACTTTGGGCGATTTTTTCAACCTGCGCCAAGAGGTGCTTCATCTGCGCGCTGATATGGACAATTTCACTGGGTCGCCCCGCCCCCTGACACTGGGCCAGGTTCTGCTTCAACTGCTGATTTTCACGTTCGAGCCGCTGGCGTTCTTCGGCTTTTTTCAACGTCAGCAGAATCTCATCGGCCTTGAAGGGCTTGGAAATATAGTCGTAAGCGCCACGCTTCATGCATTCGATAGCGGTATCAATACTGCCGTAGGCACTCATCATAATAATCACCGCACCATTCTGCTGAATCTGCGGCAGGGCCAGAAACGTCAGGCCATCCATCCCCGGCATACGAATATCGCAGAGGATGGCGTCAAAACGCTCGCCCTCGATCATCGGCAAGGCGATAGCGGCGCTTTCGGCTTCGCTGATACGGTAGCGCTCGCGCTCCAGTACCAGTCGCAGCATGTGCCGCATGGCCTTGTCGTCATCAATCACCAGAAGGTTAAGGAGCTCTGGGTGGCGCACTGAGGCCTCCGGGGGGACGGGAAAGGTCAGGTCAGGATAGTGCCTTTAGAGGGCCAGATTTACCAACACCCGTCGCTTCAGGCCACCGGCGAGCATGGCCTGAATTTTTTCTTCGAGGCCTTCGAGCCCGACCTCGTCGACCATGGTTTCAAGCTGTGCCGGTTTCCAGTCGTGGGCCAGTTTCTGCCAAACTTTGACGCGGGGCGCACGGGGGCATTCGGCCGAATCTATTCCGATCAAACGTACGCCGCGCAGAATGAAAGGAAAGACGTTGATGGGCAAATCAGGCGTATCCACCAGGCCGCAGCAGGTAACCACGCCCCAGGGAACGGTTGACTTAATCGCCGCCGCCAGGGTTTGCCCGCCAACGCAGTCAATAACTCCGGCCCAGCGGGGCTTCATCATCGGGCGCTCAACGCCTGCGGTAACCGCGGTTCGTTCTATGACCTCGGCAGCCCCCAGCTTCTTCAGGTAATCCGTTTCGCTCAGTTTTCCCGTCGCCGCGGTGACCTGATAGCCGGCTTTAGCCAGAATCGCGACCGCCAGGCTGCCGACCCCACCGGTCGCACCGGTCACCAAAATCGGGCCACGGGCAGGAGTGACCCCATTGCTCGCCAGCTCTTCCACCGACAGGGCGGCGGTCAAGCCGGCGGTGCCGAGCATCATGCTCTCTTTCAGGGTCATGCCCTGCGGAAGTTTGAGGGCCCAGGTGCTCGGCACGCGAATCATTTGACCGAAGCCACCGTCGGTTTCCATCCCCAGGTCATAGCTGGTGACAATCACCTGGTCGCCGGGTGCAAAGCCGGCAGCGCTGCATTGCACAACCTCCCCGGCGGCATCAATCCCCGGCGTATGGGGAAAATTGCGCGTCACCCCAGGGTTGCCGGTGGCCGAAAGGGCGTCTTTGTAGTTCAGGGACGAATAATGCACCCGCACCAGCAGCTCACCCGCGGGTAAATCATCGACCTTGCGCGCGACAATCTTGCGGGTAAAAACCTTTTTTTCCAGTTGCTCAACCAGTAGGGCACGAAATGTTTCGTTCATGGGTTCCTCCGTGGAGAAAGGTTAAAGGTTAGCAGGGAACACCGTTATTCTTCGGCCAAGTGGTAAGTCAAAACCACCGCCGCGCTGACTTCGACGTCCCCGGCAACAATCGGTACTGCACCCACCCCTTCGCGGGCACTGGCGGCCTGGGCCATGAGCATACGGGGCTCGGGAAAGTGACCAGACTCCTCAACGCGGGCTTCGAGAAGCCGACCGAGCTTACCCCCGGCCGCTTCGGCGAGAATCAACGCCCGTTGGTGGGCCCTGGCGGTGGCGGCGGCGATCGCTTCCAGGCTCGCAGCTTCGGGGTCGGCCAGAGAAAAATTGAGATTGCCGGCCCGGTTAACCCCGGCCTGCTGCGCCAGGGTCAGCAGTTTTCCGGCCAGCGCGATCTGGCGGGTTGAGATCAGCAAATTGTTGCTGACCCGATAGGCGACAACCTCGGTCACCCAGTTGGCAGGCGCAGGTTGCGGCGGGCGGCTCCACTGGGGTTGAATGCTGAACTGGCCGGTGCGGTAATCTTGTGTCGGCACGCCTGCGGCCTGCAGCAGCTGAATCAGGGTTTCCATCGCACGACTGTTGTCGCGCAGGGCGGTCTCGGCATCGGCTGCGCTGGTGACCGCTTCAAGGGTCATTTCGACCTGGTCGGGTTTGGCCAGCACTTTGGCTTCACCCCGCACCACCAAAGTGGCGATGTCTGCGCTGCCATTGTGACTGACCGCTCCTTGTGGTGCAGGCAGGCAGCCGCTCAGAATTAAAACGAACAGAACAAATAGAAAGTTACGCATGGTAAACCTCGCTCAACGGAAGGGGTCAAGGCTCAAATCATAGCAGTTGACACCGCGGAAAGCGACTGTCGCTCAAAAATGGTGAATTGCCAGTTTGTTTCGGCAAAGAGTTCGACACGACGGATCAGGCCGAATTCGCTGGTCATAATCTCAGGGAAATAGGCGTCGCCTTGAAATTCTCTACTCAAACGGCTGAGATATATGCGGTGACAAACCTGCAAAAGCTGGGCATAAATCTCGGCACCACCACAGACAAAGAGTTCCGTCTCTCCCGCTTTTTCAGCGGCCGCCAGCGCGGTTGTTACCCGGTTGAAAACCTGGCCGCCCGGCGCCACCAATGCCGGGTCGCGGCTTAATATCAGGC
>JAACTI010000343.1 GCA_009993495.1 Deltaproteobacteria bacterium
GGGAGCAGCTGAAGGTGAGAAGAAAATAGAGCAGGGTCACGGTGATCCAGACCTCGAAGGTGAGATAGGTCGCCGCCATCAGCTCCATCCCCTGAAAGGTCAGCTCCTGAATCGAGATCACCGAGACGATCGCCGAGTCTTTGATAGTCGAAATCGCCTGGCCGGTCAGGGGTGGGATCATGCGCTGAAAGGCTTGCGGCAGAATAATGTGGCGCAGCAGCTGCCAGCGTTTCATCCCCAGAGCTCGCGCCGCTTCCCACTGGCCAATCGCGATGGCGTTGATCCCGGCGCGCACTATCTCGCCGATGTAAGCCCCTTCAAACAGCGCCAAAGTCATAACTGCGGCGAGAAAGGCCTCGGCCTGGTCGATCGGGGCCAGTAAGAGGTTGGTCAGCGCTTGCAGCCACGCCGGTGCCTGCGCCAGAAGTTCGCCGATGTGCAATAAGGGTAAAATCTGGTCACTGAGAAAATAATAGAAGATCAGGATCAGCACCAGGGGGGGAAGGTTCCGCAACAGGACAACAAAGCTACCGCCGAGCAGGCGGTTAAACAGGTGGAGGCTGGTGCGCAGCAACCCTGAAACCAGACCAATGGGCAAGGCCAGCAGCAGGCTCCAGACGCTGAGGCGGATGGTCGTCAACAAGCCCTGCAACAACAGGTTGGCAGTCCAGCCATGGGTTTCATCGTAGCGCAGCAGATACTGAGGAATGACTGGCCAGTTCCAGCGGTATTCCAACTCCGCTTCAACCCGGTAGCCGAAATAAACCGCCAGAGCGCACACCAGCAGCAGCAAAAAGGTATCGAGGCGGCTCCAGCGAAGCCGCCGTTGCATGATCAAGGCTCAGCTCCTACTCGACTTGACTCTTCCACTCCTGGGTCGTGAACCAATAGTTGTAACGCTCTGGCAGCCAGCCACTGGCGTTATTCACCAGAATCCAGTTGTTCAGAAAATTGAGAAAATCGATATCACCCTTGCGGATGGCGAAGCCGATGGGCTCTTGGGTAAAAGTTTTACCCCCCAGGGGCAGAAAGGTTTTATCGGCATATTTAAGCGCCTGAAACTCCGGAAAGGGCTGGGAAGCAACCATGGCAGCGGCCCGATTGTTCAGGACTTCCTGCAAGGCCTGGCCTTCGTCATCAAACAAACGCATCTGCGCTTGCGGCAGAAACTTCTTGGCGGCGCTGGCCGCAGTGGTGCCGATGCGGGCGACGATCGTCATTTGCGGATCATTGTAGGCTTCCAGTCCCAACTTGCCGCCTGCCAGCTTCTGGTTGGCGATAAGGGACATGCCGGTAAACTCGTAAGGGGTGCTGAAGTTCACTTGAAGGTTGCGGGCCGGGGTGATGCCCATGCCGCCGATGATAATGTCAAACTTGCCGGTCAGCAGCGCCGGAATGATGCCCGACCATTTGGTCGGCACAAACTGCACCTCGACCCCCATGTCGGCAGCTAACTGCCGGGCAACTTCGATTTCGAAGCCAGTGTAACCGCCTTTTTTATCTTTCATCGCCCAAGGAACAAAGGTGGAAAAACCGACCCGCAGCTTATTGTTGTCGATAATTTGCGCCAGGGTGCTGGCATCGGTTAATTCCCGGCGCAGATCGGTGGCAGTAGCCGGGGCGACGAGAAAAAACAAAATTAGCAACGCTATCAGACCAATTCGCAGTTTCATAGAATTTCCTTTGAGGGGAGAGCAGGTTAATGGATGGCGAAAAAACTTTCCAGATATCTTACCAGAAGTGACAACATCGCTGTAACCACAAGGTAAATGGCCGCTACCGTCAGCCAGATTTCAAAGGTGAGAAAAGTCTCGGCGACTATCTCTTGCCCCTGCATGGTCAAATCGTAAATGGCAATAGTCGATACCAGGGCTGAGTCCTTTACCAGGGAAATCCCCTGGCTGGTCAGGGGCGGAATCATCTGGCGGATCGCCTGCGGTAAAATAATATAGCGGTAGATCTGCGGAATCTTTAAACCGAGGGAGGCCGATGATTCCCATTGTCCGCGGGGAAGCCCCAAAATTCCGGCGCGGATGATCTCCGAAGCATAGGCGCCCTCGAAAAGGCTGAGGGCCAGCACCGCTGAACTGAAACGGCCCAGATCGAGGATCGGCGCAAACACAAAATAAATAATAAAGATCTGGATCAGCAAGGGGGTGTTGCGGATAGCTTCCAGATAAACCCAGGAAACTCCCCTGGCCATGGGGCTTTGCGCGAGACGCATCATCGCGGTCAGCAGGCCAATCAGCAAAGACAACAGCAAGCTGACGGCGGTGATTTCCAGGGTCAGCCCCAGCCCTTGCAGCAGTGGCCCGGCTTGCCAGCCCGCAGCGCTGAGGGTGTAAAGGTAGCGCGGCACACGATTCCAGTGCCAGGTGTAGCCCAGGTTTTCCGCCCCCTGCACAAGAAGTGCGCACCCGCCAACCAAAACCAGCAAAAAAGCCGCCCCCTGCAACAGATTG
>JAACTI010000344.1 GCA_009993495.1 Deltaproteobacteria bacterium
TAATGAGAGGCAAAAAGTGGAATCTCAACCCTGCCCTTCTCGTATGGTCGGGTTAAAAATCACCACACAAACAGGGACAAAACTGAATAACGACTAGCATACCCGACTATTATTGTCAATTATTGAGACACGACCGGATTAAAGACCGTGACTTTATCAATGGCGGTCTTCCTGGAGAGAAAAACTAGGATACGATGGGCAGACAGAAGGTGAAACGACTGCCTTGGCCGACAATACTTTCCGCCCAGATCCGCCCCTGGTGGGCATCGACAATGTGCTTACAAATCGATAAGCCAAGGCCATTACCATGCTGACCGTCGGGACTGCACCCATGGCTGAATTCCTCAAACAAGCGCGGCAGCAATTGCGCCGAAATACCCGGCCCAGTGTCGACAATCGAAACAAAAGCATCCTTGCCATCGGCGTTCAACAAGAGTTCAATCTGGCCACCCTGAGGAGTAAATTTGATCGCATTACTCATCAGATTATAAAAAACCCGCCGAATGTTTTCGGCATCACAACGCGTCTGCATTTGAGCTACACGGGCCTGAATATCCAGAGTAATTCCACGCCGCTTGATCAGTGGCTGAATTTCATGGGTCGCCGCTTCCAGCATGTGCCGCAAATCAATTTTCGTCACATTCAGATCAAGTTTACCTGCTTCAATCCGTGAAAAATCGAGCAAATTATTGGTCAGTTCCACCAAGCGGCGACAGCCAGTCATCAAACCATCGATAAATTCGCGTTGCTGCGACGTCAGGTTGCCATCATCGGCCTCATTCAACAGCAGCCCGTAACCATCGATCACTGAAACCAGTAAGCGCAGATCGTGGGCTGCCATATCGAGCAACCCCCCCTTGGTTTCAAAAAAATCCCCCTTGAGTGCGCCGCCGGCCAAATTTTCTGCCGCAGTCGGAATATGATCTTCAATCAAACGGGCATAACGTAAAGCGCTGGTCGCCACATTAGCCACCAGTTGGCAAAAGGAAATTTCCTGCTCGGCAAATCCTTCGATGCTGCGCGCAGTCCGCACCACCAAGACCCCGATGACACGTTGCTTGTCGACCATGGGCAAAACCAGCAGTGAGTTAAAGCCAAGCTTTTCCAGATAAGGTCGCACCCCTTCCATCAGGGGATGATGATAGATGTTGTCGATCAATAAGGGCTTGCCGGTACGGATGGTTTCCTGGATTTCTGGATATTTTTCCAAATCAATCTTCAGACCGTTGAGATCGGGGTCGTCATTTGACGCCATGACATAACCAAATTTTTCATCTTCGCGCACCATGGTAATCGAACATCGGTGCACATCAATGACCTGGCTAATGGTTTCAACCACACGTTTTAAAACCTGCGTCGTATCAAGATCAGCGTTCGCCAGATGAGAAAGTCCGGCCAGGAATTGATAGTCAATCTGGGTGAAACTTTCAACATTACGCGAGCTAATCCCGTCAATTTTGGCCAAAACCCGCGCCAGCAATTCTTCGCGTTGATAGGGACTACAGATAAAATCATCGGCTTCGCTTGAACAAAGGCAGGAACTGATATCGATATGACTTAAAGGAACCAGCAGGAGAATGGGGAGATGATACTCCGGAACACAACGACGTAACTTGCGGCAAGCATTGAGGTTTTCACGTGCAATGCCGGCGTCCAGCAACACAACCGCAGGCCGAAACCGATGCGCCATATTACAGGCGGTTGAAATATCGGTGCAAAAATGAATTTGCAGGCCAACTTCACCCACCACCGGTGCTATTTGCTCACGCAACCGCGGGTTGGAAGCAACAATAAGAACCCGTCCTGATTTTTTCATAAGAAACCCCACTCCACTTTCTAAGATCAGTGATCAACTTGCGCCGAAAGAAACCCTGGTTAGTTTCACCTGAGATTTGCGTCCATGCGTCGGCTCAAGGGCGCAAAAGAACCGCGATAAAACCGATAAAACCAGATATTTCGCGTGTAATTGCAAAGTTTACACCAAGGATCTATTCAAGCACCTTATTACAATTTTCAGGTCATTTTTTTGGGTGATTCTTTAAGACGCGCAATCGAACCCAAGAGTTAGGGTTACGCGCTCGAACTGAGACAACCCCGGCACAGACCCTGAATCTGTGACAGAAGGTGTTTCCGTGAAGAGTATCCGCTCAAAATGTTTCAGGACAAAAAAACAGACAAAATTGATTGGGAAGGCTCTATTTAACCTCTTCATACGTCAAAAAACCCCTTCAAAGGGCTGAAAAATTTTCCCAAAAGCGTAAAAAACCTTTCAACTGTCCAGCATGGAGAGTCCGGAGGGGCCCTGGCGTTTAGTTGGCGTCAGAGATGGATTTCTGCAGCGGCCCGAGTAAGGGGTGCCTCGGAGTCGAGTTTCTACGGAGCTGAATGGTGAAAAAACTTCACGCCACAGGACACAGACAAAATTTGCTTTTTAAAAAAAATCGTATAATCTGGGGCCTGAGCTGTAAATCTTTTCTGATCCAATACTAACAAGGAGTAAAACCAATCATGGCGCAAAAAATAGCGATCAACGGCTTTGGCCGCATAGGCCGAAACCTGCTGCGCGTAACCTGCCAAAACGATCTACTCGAAGTCGTAGCGATTAACGATCTGACCGACGCTGCAACCCTGGCCCACCTGCTGAAATACGATTCGGTGCATGGCACCTTTAATAAAGAGGTTGCGGTTGATAACGGCGATCTGATTGTCAATGGCCGCCGAATCAAGGTCTACGCTGAGCCCGACCCCTCTAAGCTGCCCTGGCAGCAGCACAAGGTGCATGTTGTCGTC
>JAACTI010000345.1:0-2442 GCA_009993495.1 Deltaproteobacteria bacterium
TACTGTGGTTTTAAAAACTGTGCCGACATGCAGCAGGCAGGGGGCTTTTGCAGCTTTAATGTCGGCGATCTCGGCATTGCTGTTGGCTCGGCGGTCAGCCGTGCTGCCGATATGCGGGTTGATAACCGCATTATGTATTCCGTTGGCAAAGCCGTACTGGAACTTGGCCTCCTGCCCAGCAAAGTGCGTCTGGTTTACGGGGTGCCCCTGGCGGCTAGGGGCAAGAATCCGTTTTTTGACCGTAGTTGATAGCTGTGAGCGGCTTTTTTTTAAGCAACCCCCCCGCAATTGTGTGCAAAATATGAGCAGACAGCTCCAAAGATTTCGGTGTCAGGGGGAGGAAATTTCTTTTTCTAACGCGCACAAGATGCCGGAAAATAAACGTATTTTTTTAAAAACAGAAACTTGTCGGTTTGGGCACGCAAGTTGAAAAAAAAGTGCACAGATCTGCTGGATAATGCTATCGTTTGCAGCCATTCCACAGATTCCGTTTTTTAAACCAGGGAGGACGATGATGCGCAAAGTTGAAGCGATTATAAAACCCTTCAAACTTGATGACGTTAAGGAAGCTCTTAATGAAATTGGGATCGAAGGGATTACCGTCAGCGAGGTTAAAGGATTTGGCCGCCAGAAAGGGCACACCGAACTTTATCGCGGCGCTGAATATGTCGTTGATTTTATCCCGAAAATCAAAATGGAAATTATCGTTGGTGATGATCGGGTTGAACAGGTAGTTAATGTGATTGCCGATGCCGCGAAAACCGGGCGAATCGGGGATGGCAAAATTTTTGTAACGCCAATTGACGAAGTTGTACGTATTCGCACCGGTGAGCGCGGCGAAGACGCGCTTTAACCGATAGAGAGATAACCCCTTAATTTCAGCGCAGGAGAATACCTCAGATGACAGCAAAAGAAGCGTTAAAATTTGCCGCAGACAACGGCTGCAGAATGGTTGACTACAAATTTCTCGATTTTGTCGGGGTGTGGCAGCACTTTTCGACCCCCATCACTGAAGTCAGTGAAGACACCTTCGAAGAGGGGATCGGTTTCGATGGCTCTTCCATTCGCGGCTGGCAGCCGATTCATCAGTCGGATATGCTGCTGGTTCCTCAGCCCGAAACCGCCAAACTCGATCCTTTTATTGAAGTTCCGACCCTGAGCCTGATCTGTAACGTTGTCGATCCGATTACGCGCGAAGGTTACAGCCGTGACCCGCGCTACATCGCGCAGAAAGCGGAAGCTTATCTCAAGTCCAGCGGCGCAGGGGACACGGTTTATATTGGTCCTGAACCCGAATTCTTTATTTTTGATGATGTCCGTTATTCCTCAAGTTCCAATGAATCTTTCTACTGCGTCGATTCCGCCGAAGGCATCTGGAACAGCGGTCGTGAAGAATTTCCCAACCTTGGCTACAAACCACGTCACAAAGAAGGTTATTTCCCCTGTGCTCCAACCGACAGCCTGGTTGATCTGCGTAATGAAATGGTTGAAATGCTCCAGAGTGTCGGCATGCACATTGAGGCCGTTCACCACGAGGTCGCAACCGGTGGTCAATGCGAAATCGATATGCGTTTCGATTCACTGCTGAATATGGGCGACACCCTCCAATGGTTTAAATATATTATTAAGAATGTCGCCGTACGTAACGGGAAAACCGTAACTTTTATGCCTAAGCCCCTGTTTGGCGATAACGGATCGGGCATGCACTGCCATATGTCCATCTGGAAAGCCGGCAAAAATCTTTTCGCCGGCGATGGCTACGGCGGCCTGTCCAAACTGGCCCTTTACTTCATCGGTGGCATCATCAAGCACGCCAAGGCCCTGAATGCCTTCACCAACCCCACCACCAACAGCTACAAACGTCTGGTGCCGGGTTATGAGGCCCCGGTCAATCTCGCCTACTCCAACCGCAACCGCTCGGCCGCCCTGCGTATTCCTAACAGCTCGGGTGAGAAATCGCGTCGGGTTGAATGCCGTTTCCCCGATCCGGCCTCCAATGGTTATCTCGCCTTTTCGGCTCTGCTCATGGCTGGCCTTGACGGCATCGAAAACAAAATCGATCCGGGTCAACCCATTGACAAAGACCTCTACGGTCTCTCGCCTGAAGAAATGCGCGATATCCCCCATGTTGCCGGCAGCCTCGAAGAAGCCCTGAATTGCCTCGAAGCCGATCACGATTTCCTGCTTAAGGGCGATGTTTTCACCAAGGATGTTATCGACATGTGGTTGAGCTACAAGCGTAGCGCCGAAATCGACAAAGTCCGCATGCGCCCCTGCCCGGAAGAGTTCAATCTTTATTTCGACTGCTAGAACTTTACTCACCATGATCATCAAAAGCCTTCGGTTCTTGCCGAAGGCTTTTTTAGTTGATCCAGGTCAAGGAGATGCGTTTGTGCCTGGTTTAAGCTCAGCTCATTCAACCAGCCCCTGAACCTCTGACAG
>JAACTI010000345.1:2480-2953 GCA_009993495.1 Deltaproteobacteria bacterium
CAGGAGAAACCTCATGGCTCTACGTGAAATGGTTAAAATTGATGAAGAAAAATGCGATGGCTGCGGGCTCTGTGTGCCTTCTTGCGCGGAAGGAGCGATACAGATTATTGATGGTAAGGCGCGGTTGGTGGCGGATAACCTCTGCGATGGCCTGGGGGCTTGTTTAGGAGAATGCCCGCAGGGGGCAATCTCCATCGAAAAACGGGCCGCCGAGGAATTTGACGAAGGCGCGGTTGAAAAACGTCTGCAGCAAATAGGTCGTGCTCAGCCTGGACAGCCTCAGAGCCAGCCTGCAACCCGTGGCTGTCCCTCGGCCCAGGTGAGGAGTTTTTCCCCGTCAGGCGAAGCGATTGCCGAGAGCAGCGGCCGGCGTCCTTCGGAACTGCGGCAGTGGCCGGTGCAGTTGCACCTGGTGCCGCCGACGGCACCGTTTCTGCGCAAGGCAGATGTTTTGATCGCTGCCGACTGCGTGC
>JAACTI010000059.1 GCA_009993495.1 Deltaproteobacteria bacterium
TCGTGGGGGCCGTTCCGCGCAATCAACTTGAAGCCCTGCTCGAAAAGGCCTTATAACCAAGCGCCCGCAGAGTCAAGAACCGAAAAAAGCCTTTTTCGGTTCTTGACTCTGATGCCCACCCCACCCCCACCCGCATACAAACAAGGGGGGTTGCGACGACCTTTCGACGCATCCTCTTTTCTGCTCCGAGACAGCCTTAGCCCGAGGGCGAGCATGATCGGAAAATTTGTCTCATTTCTGCACTTACCAGAAATTGCCTCTTCTGCTAGGGTACGCCTTTTCTTTCACCACGAGGCTGCTCCATGTCGACAGGGTTCCACCGTTCACCGCTTTCTGCCTACCTGATGCTGATGCTACCACCGCTCTTCTGGGCGGGGAATGTTGTGCTGGCGCGCGGACTGGCACAAGAACTCCCGCCCATGGCCATGTCTTTTCTGCGTTGGGGGACGGCGCTGCTGTTTCTGGCGCCCTTTGCCTGGCGTCAGCTGCAACGCGACTGGCCGCTATTGGCCGGGCACTGGAAAATTGTCTGGCTGTGCGCCCTGTTCGGCATTGCGAGTTTCAACAGCCTGCTTTACACCGCCACCCAAACCACCACCGCGCTTAACTGTGCCCTGATGCAAACCCTGATGCCGGCGGCGATTATCCTCTGCTCTTTTCTCTTTGACCGCGAAAGAATCCGGCTGCAACAGGGCTTCGGCGTGGTGCTCTGTTCCATGGGCGCGGGGTGGATTGTTTTGCAGGGACAGCCTCTGGCACTGGGTGCTATCGAGCTGGTTTCAGGTGATTTATGGATGCTGATCGCGGTCTTCTGCTACGCCATCTACTCAACTCTGGTGCCTCGGCGCCCGCGGGTTCATCCGATGAGTTTTCTGCTGCTCACAATGATGCTCGGTACCCTGATGGTCGCGCCCCTCTTTGCCGCCGAACTCGTCATCGTCGGCCCCCCTGCAGCCAGCCGTCAGGTGTTGGCCGGGATCTTATATGTTGCCTTGTTTCCCTCCCTTGCCGCCTACCTCTGCTGGAATCGCGGCATTGAACAGATCGGCGCCAATCGCGCCGGTCTGTTCATTAACCTGATCCCGGTTTTCGCCGGCGGCATGGCCCTGCTCTTTCTCGGCGAAGAATTCAAAAGCTTTCACCTGGTCGGACTGGCCATGATTCTGGCGGGCATGGGCATGTTTCAGCTCAGTCGGCCGGGCTGAATTTTAAACGCCGATGTCAACTGAACCATTGGGCATAGAGTTCAGGGTTGAAACCAATCAAATACGCATCGCCACATCGGAAGGTTGGCGCGCGCAGATGACCGCTGGGCCCCATCGTCTGCTGCAAAATGGCTTCTCGACTATCAGCCGTTGGCGTGAACTGCTGAATCTTTTTGCCCTTGGCGACACTGATTGAACTTGCGTTCTGCAAGATCGCCCAGGCGGCTTCTGCGTCAATCCGCGTCTGGCGCGCGTCGACAATTTCTTCAGGCGTCATACGATTTTGCTCAAGAAACTCCTGAGCTTTGTTACAAGAAGTTCAGCCCTTGCGTAGATAGGCCCACTCGATAGGCATAAATTTCCTCCCGTCACGGGGTAAAAGGAATCCGCCTGCGCCCTAAAAGCAGGCGGATTCCTCAAGATTTCAATTAGTTGTCGAGTTTAATCGCCAGATAACGGGTTGCATCTCCCTGGCGCACCAGCAATAACAACGAACTCCGTTGATTTTCTTCAACCGCCTTGCGCACCTCGGCCGGGGTTTTTACGGCGGCACGGTTGACTTCCTGAATCAGGTCGCCGCGGCCAATGCCGGCTTTTTCGGCGGCCGAGCCCGGTTCTACATCGGTGACCAATACGCCCGGCTGGCCTTGATAGCCGAACTTTTCTGCCAGATCATCCGTCAGTTCCTGCAAACTGAGCCCGAGTTTTGAAAGCTTACCGCTAGCTGCGGATTGGCCTTTGGCGTCGGTTTTTAATTCACCAATTTCAACCGTTAGTGTCTCTTTCTTGCCATTGCGTAGCAGGAGGAGTTTAATCTTGCTTCCGGGCGAAGTAAATGAGATACGATTGCGGAAATCCGCAACCTTGCCCACCTCTTGGCCGCCCATTTCCAGAACAACATCTCCCTGTTTTAACCCGCCTTTTTGGGCCGGTGACCCTTCAATGACCTGCGAAATCAGAATACCCTTACCCTCTTTCAATCCAAAAGATTCCGCCAGGGTTTTGTTCATGTCCTGAATATAAACGCCCAGCTGACCGCGGGTCACGCTACCGTTTTCTACCAGTTGCTCACGAATTTTCTGCGCCATGTTAATGGGAATGGCAAAACCAATTCCCATGTAGCCGCCGCTGCGGCTGAAAATGGCGGTGTTCATGCCCACCACCTTGCCGTCGAGATCGACCAGGGGTCCGCCCGAGTTACCGGGATTGATGGCGGCGTCGGTTTGAATGAAATTTTCATAATCGTTCAGGCCAATGCCGCTGCGTCCCTTGGCGCTGACGATACCGGCGGTCAGGGTGTGGGAAAGGCCGAAGGGGTTACCAAAAGCCAACACCCAGTCGCCGACTTCGAGCTGGTCAGAGTCGGCAGGGCGCAAGAAAGGCAGATCAGACTCATCAATTTTGATAATCGCCACATCCGTAGGGGGATCAGTGCCAACGATATCGGCCCGATATTCACGGCCATCCAGCAAAGTCACGGTCACCTGATCGGCGTCGCCAACCACATGATTGTTGGTCATGATGTAGCCATCGGGCGAAATAAGGAAGCCGCTGCCCTGTCCCAGAGATTTTCTTCGGGGTTGACGCTGTTGTGGCTTTTGTCCCGGCATCTCACCGTGGGGAGGCTGGCCGAAAAAACGCCGGAAAAATTCTTCGCCAAAGGGTGAGTTGAAGGGGTTCAGCGTCTCCGCCGCTTCGACCTTTTTTTCAACCTGGATATACACCACCGCCGGGGAAACCCGCTTGGCAACCTCGCGAAAAGCTTGACCCGTCTGGCGCAGACTTTCGATGCCGCGATCCGCCGCCGAGGCAAAAGCGGGCAGCAAAGCAACAGCCAGCAGTGTCAGTAGACCAATGATTCTTGTGTTGTTTTTGTGCCATGTCATGGTTCGTTACTCCTTCGTTATTTTTTTGTGTTTGCAAACCGCACGCACCAGTTCAATCATCTCATCAATGTCGAAGGGTTTGTCAATGGTGTGAGTTGCACCATAGCGAATCGCGGTCTGATGGGTTTTGGCATCACCAAAGGCGGTCATGCAGATAACGGGTGGACGTTCCGGACGGTCAAACAGGGCTTGCAAAACCTCCAGGCCGGTCATGGCGGGCATACGAAGATCGGTAATGACAATATCCACCGCAGTACTCCTGTCGTCGATACCGTTTTCAAGCATTTCAAGCAAACGCAAACCATTATTGCAACTGGCGACGGAAAAACCTGCGCGATAAAGGGCAAAGGCCAGCAATTCACGCAGGGCCTGGTCATCTTCGGCGATCAACACACACGGGGGGCGCTGATCGGCTTTTTCTGTCAATGAATCTATCATGGGCGGCTCCAGCTCAGGGGGAAGGCGCTTAAACCATCGCAGGAAGCATGCCGGAAAAAACATCGGAAATTCAGTGAGTTAACCCAAGGGACAGGGGGCATAATGCCCCACTGAGGCATTATGCCTCAGATTCAGGGTTGAGTTTACGGTAGAGAGTTTTACGATCGATACCTAAAATGCGGGCCGCCAGGGTTCGATTCCCTTGGGTCCGATCTAAAACCTGTTGGATGTAAAATCGTTCAATATCTGCCAGGGGCAAGAGTTTATTGCCGGGCAGAGCCAGGGAACCAGGCGGCGGGTGGTTAAAGTGCGCAGGAAGATCTTCGACGGTAATCCGGTTGTGGCGGCACAAGGCCAGAGCCCGCTCAATGACATTACGCAACTCGCGGACGTTACCCGGCCAGTGCCAAGCGAGTAAACGTGCCGCGGCCGGTTCAGACAGACCGTCAATCTGCTTTTTGAAGCCGGGAGCCAGTTCGGCAATAAAGCGCTCCGCCAGCAGCAGAATATCGTTGCCGCGTTCGGCCAACGAGGGCAGATGCAGTTCAATGACATTGAGGCGATAGTAGAGATCTTCGCGGAAGCTGCCGTCGTTAACCGCTTCCTGCAGTCGACGATGGCTGGCCGCCAGAATGCGCACATCACAGGCAATTTCACGCCGACCGCCCAGGGGGCGCACGCGGCGCTCTTCGAGCACCCGCAGGAGTTTCGGTTGTAGACTTAAGGGCAATTCGGCGATTTCGTCAAGGAGCAGGGTTCCGCCATCGGCGTCAATAAAGAGACCGGGCCGCGCGCTGCGCGCATCGGTAAAAGCGCCTTTTTCGTAGCCGAAGAGTTCACTTTCCAGCAAGTTTTCCGGCAGAGCCGCGCAGTTGATGGCGACAAATTCTCCCCGCCTGCCACTTAACCGATGCAGGGCGCGCGCGACCAATTCTTTACCGGTGCCGCTTGCGCCACTGAGCAGCACCGAACTTTCGATCGGGGCCAAACGGGCAATTTGCTCACGCAGATGCTGAATGGCGGGGCTGGCTCCAAAAATTTCCTGCTGGTCATCATTGAGGCGC
This sequence comes from Deltaproteobacteria bacterium, assembly GCA_009993495.1. Lineage (GTDB taxonomy): Bacteria > Desulfobacterota > Desulfuromonadia > Desulfuromonadales > Geopsychrobacteraceae > Geopsychrobacter. The sequence goes on from JAACTI010000059.1 coordinate 4,594, forward strand.
ACCTGCTGACGCAGCAAATGCAATTGGCGCGTCAGGCGCCGATGCTGCAAGGCGCGCGCAAGGGTCAGCGCCAGCAAATCAAGATCGACGGGCTTAGTGATAAAATCGTAAGCGCCGGCGCGCAGGGCCGCGATAGCGGTTTCCATGCTGCCGAAAGCGGTCATCACCAACACCGGCAAATCGGGGAGGGTCTGCTGCAGACGGGCACAGAACTGGGTGCCGGTTTCGCCCGGCATGTTCAGATCGGTCAGCACCAGATCGTAATCATCCTGAGCCAGACACTGATCGGCCTGGGGCACACTGGCAACCGCATCAACTGAGTGCCCCTTGCGTTGCAGGGTTTCTTCAAGCAGTTCGCGAAAAGCAGAGTCATCTTCAATCACCAACAAATGGCCTGGCTCAGACTTCATCGGCAGCCCCCACTTCGAATGCCGGCAAATTCACCAGAAAGCAGCTCCCTTGCCCCGGCGTGCTTTGCACCTCGATCTGCCCCTTATGCTCGCTGATAATGCCATGAGCAATCGACAACCCCAGTCCGGTTCCACGCCCAACCTCTTTGGTGGTGAAAAAGGGATCAAAAATATGCGGCAGATCCTCGGCAGAAATGCCACGCCCCTGATCGCGCACCTGCAATTGCACCCAGGGCTCAGCGATGCGCAACCCCAGAGACAATTCGCCGCCCTGCTCCATGGCCTGAATCCCGTTGAGGGCCAGATTGAGCAGAACCTGTTGCAACTGAGCCGGATCGGCACGGACATAAGGGGTGGGATCTTCAGGACATTCAAGGGTGATCTCCACTCGTTGTTTCTGGGCCACAGAGGCCAGAAGTTCAACAACTTTTTTCAGCAGTTCGCACGGGTTGACCCGCTGCTTGCGACTTTCGCCACGACGGGCGTAATCGAGCAACTGGCGCATGATTCGGGTCATACGTTCCGCCTGCTCACCGATAATCTGCGCCGAGTGGGCAGCTTCTGCCGGGCTGAGTTCGTTGCTGGCGATCAGCTTGGCACGGCCGGAAATAACATTGAGGGGCGTGCCCAATTCATGGGCCATGCCTGCCGATAATCGCCCCAGGGTTGCCAAGCGTTCGGTGTGGCGCAGGGTTTCAAGCGTTTCAATTTTTTCACGAGTTGCCTGTTCTTCGGCTTCACGCGCAAGAGCCAGCTGGCTGCGCATTTGCTCAATGGTGTGCGCCAGCTTGCCTAATTCATCACGGCCACCAACCTGCACTCTGGCGCTGAAATCTCCCGTACCTATCCGTTCGGCCTGCTCGCGCAGATGGCGAACCGGGCGATTGATCCACAAACTGCCTAGAACCGCCATCAACATTAAACCCGAGACCACCGCCGCTCCGACCACCATCGCCGAACGACGCATACTCTCCTGCACATAACCGTGAAGTTCATCCATCGACTCGCGCACTTCAATGGCGCCAAGGCGACCGTCCTTGCTCAGGGTCGGGAGATAGGTCAACAAGAAATCATGGCCGTTTTGAGAGCTGACCATCAGGGACAGCGGCTTGCGGCGCGCAAGAGCGTCGAGTTCACTGATTTCAACTAAGGGATGAAAGCGGCTGCCGGTGGGGGCATCCAGCCACACCCAGCGCGCCTGCAAGGCCGGGTTCAGTTGATTGCGGCGCGCAAGAAACGCCATAGCCGCGTCTTCACCGCGCACCACAAGCAGATCTTCAACAATAAAGAGCAAGGCCTCACCCAGATTGCGCGCTTCACGGCTGAGATTTTTCTTGAGCTGCTCGCGTTCACGCTGAATCGACAGATAACTGTACAGGGAAAAAATCAGCACAATCCCGAGCATGACCGCTGCGGTGATTCGAATCGTCAGGCGCATATGTCTTCAGCTCAAAACCATTTCTTGCGTTTAAAAAACCACAGCATGCCAGAGGCGACGACCAAAAATACCAGCCAGAGCGCGGGATAAGCCCAAGGCCATTTGAGTTCGGGCATGAACTCGAAATTCATGCCATAGATACCGGCAATAAAAGTTAAAGGGATAAAGAGTGACGCCATAATGGTCAAAATTTTCATGGTTTCATTCAACTTCTGGTTGGCCAGGGACAGATAAAGTTCCAGTAAGCCGGCATTGGCGTCACGCAGGGCATCCACAGCATCAACCGCACGACTGAGATGGTCGGCCAGATCGCGCAAAAAGGGCTGGGTCTCGTCGTGCAGCAGTTCAGAATCAAGCTGGCGAAATTCTTCCACCGCTATCTGCAGGGGGCGCAGGGAGCGCCGCAATACCAGAACTTGGCGTTTATGCGCATGAATTTTTTGTAAATCATCGGCTTTAGGGTTGGAAAAAACCGTTTCTTCCAGCCGTTCAAGATCCTCTTCCAGACCAGCAATTAAATGCAGATAACTGTCGACTACCGTATCGAGTATGGCATATCCCAGGTAATCAGTGCCCCGATGGCGAATGCGCCCGCTGGCCCGCTGCAAACGCAGGCGCAGCTGATCAAACACATCTTCGGGCACTTCCTGAAAGGTCAGCAACCAGGTTGGGCCAATGAGCATACTGATCTGCTCCGGCGTGATCTGCCGGGTCTGGTCATCGCGATGAAAAAGTGTAAAAATGAACAGAACCGCGGCGTCACAGTCTTCAAATTTTGGCAGATGCTGGGTATTGAGAATATCTTCGAGCACCAGGGCGTTAATGTTGAAAATTTCGCCAAGCTGCTGAACCAGTTCGACCTGATGGAGCCCCGTGAGATTGATCCAGCTGACAGAATCCCTGGCGATCAATTCGCGGCAAGGCTGCGGAGAAGAAAGGATTTCAACTCCGTGGTGGGCGGGGCCATAATCAATAGAACTGAGAATTGGCTTATCAAGACGTTTTTCACCCGTATAGAGCAGAGTCCCCGGCGCAATTCCGATGGGCTTGTTCCTGAACACCTTCTTCATGATGCACTCCTCCATAAACACACAACAGATGTCCGCCGATTAGCGTTCAAGACCAAAGTCTTCAACCGTCAGCTCCGAGGTGTAATCTTCGAGAATTTCTTCGGCTTCAGCAGCGTTTTTAACTGCGGCAATGTTCATCAAGGCATCACCTTCGTAACACAGGGGCAGATTCAGCTGACCGATAACCACCCCGGTGACCGGCGCAAAAAAACGCGAGAGTTCATCGCCAAGGGGGTCACTCAGAATCCCGAGGAGATCTCCCTTATGCACCAGAGCCCCCAGTCGAGCGCGCTTTTCAAAAATTCCACTGCGGGTGGCTCTGATCCAATGGGTTTTTTCGGCATAAATCGGTTCGTTCTCTCGTGATTTACGGCTGGCGGGCAACATGCCAATCGCACGCATGACATTCAAAATACCGCGCACCCCACTTTTGATTGCCGCCGGATTAAAATAGAGGGCTTCGCCCCCTTCAAAGAGCAGAACGGGCAAGCCCAGATCAACCGCCGCTTCGCGCAGAGAGCCGTCACGCACTTCGGAATGCAACACCAGCGGGGCACCGAACACTTTGGCCAGGCGTGCCGTTTCTGCATCCGTGAGATCAGCGCGAATCTGGGGCAGATTACTGCGATGATTCGACCCCGTGTGCAGATCAATTCCGTGAGTGCAGCGCCGAACAATCTGTTCGACAAACAGGTGCGCCAAACGCCCGGCCAGGGAACCGCTGGGCGAGCCGGGAAAAGAGCGATTCAGGTCGCGCCGGTCGGGCAGATAGCGCGAACGCTGAATCACCCCGAAAGGGTTGACAAAAGGAATCGCGAGCAATGTTCCCTTCAGGCGGTTCAGGGAACGGTTTTTGAGCAACTGACGAATAATTTCGATCCCGTTGATTTCATCCCCATGAATAGCGGCACTCACAAACAGGGTCGGCCCCGCCTGCCGGCCATGAACCACATGCACCGGCATGGTCATTTCGGTATGGGTGTAAAGACGCGCCATGGGCAAACCGACGGACAGCCGCCGACCGGCTGCAATAACTTCACCACCCAGCTCAAAAGCAGGCTGCCGTTTCATCCACGCCCCCGGGTTTTGGTTTTACCCGGTCGGGCCTGTTTTTGAATAAAAGCAATGATTTGTTGCGCGATATTTTTGCCGGTCGCGGTTTCGATGCCCTCCAGACCGGGGGAAGAATTGACTTCCATGACCACCGGGCCATGATTGGAGCGCAGCAGATCGACCCCGGCGACATTAAGCCCCATAATGCGGGCAGCCCGCACAGCCGTTGAGCGTTCTTCAGGGGTCAGTTTGACCACACTGGCCGAGCCGCCACGATGGAGATTAGAGCGAAATTCCCCATCACGTCCCTGGCGTTTCATCGCCGCCACGACCTTGTCGCCAATCACAAAACAGCGGATATCGGCACCACCCGCCTCTTTGATATATTCCTGCACCAGAATGTTTTCTTTCAGACCACGAAAGGCCTCGATGACACTTTCCGCCGCCTGGTTGGTTTCGGCCAGCACCACCCCGATACCCTGAGTTCCTTCGAGTAATTTAATCACCAGGGGCGCGCCACCGGCCAATTGAATCAAATCACCGGTGTACTGAGTCGAATGCGCAAAACCGGTTACCGGCAAGCCAATGCCTCTGCGCGCCAGCAATTGCAGGCTGCGCAGCTTGTCGCGCGAGCGACTGATCGCCACCGATTCATTGATACTATAAACACCCATCATCTCAAACTGACGCACCACCGCGGTACCGTAAAAGGTGATCGATGCGCCAATGCGTGGAATCACAGCATCAAAATCGTGCAGCTCTTCGCCTTTGTAGTGAATCGTCGGGCGTTGACTGGCTATCGTCATGTAACAACGTAAAGGATCAATCACCAACGCCTGATGATTGGCATCTTCAGCCGCTTCAACCAGACGTCGGGTCGAGTAAAGATCAGGGTTGCGCGAAAGCACGGCTAACTTCATACGTTAAGTCCTTTTAAATATTCTTTTTTAAGCGATTTCCCCGTCAGGTACGAGTGACGCGGATCAACCACCGCTTCTAGAGTTTGTAAGGCGCTACGGCCAAGCAACATGCGAAACTTCATGCTATCGCGATTGGTCAGGGTCAGCTCAATGCTGCGCTCCAGCCCCCCCAGGCGGATGCAGCTTTCAATCACCAGCCGTTCCTCGCGATGCCCGCCCGAATCTGTCACTATGCGCCGTTCTTTGAGCGGGGCCTGACAGAGGCATGCGACATCATTTCGGTACTGCAGGGGGTGAACCCCGAAGCGCACTATCTCAACCCCTTGCGCGCTGGAGGTTTCGACAAAAAATGCATGCAAAGACGAAGTACGGGCCCCAGTATCAATTTTCGCCTTGATCCCGGGGATCTCCAATGCGGGCAAAACCAGCCATTCGCGCCAACCAATACGAGTATCCATTGTTGTAAACGTTTAAACCTTTCTTTTCTAGCACCACTATTTGACAGTGCGACAAGTGAGTCTATACTTCAAGGCATTCGATGCACAACCTTAATTATGCTCTGCCACGGAGGTCAAAATGAAAAAGATTCTGTTCCTTGCAAGCCTGATGATCCTCACCTGCGCTCTCAGTTTTGCTCAAGATGGGGTCAAGAAAAAACGCCAACGCGCCTACGACTACGGCCAGGTTATTTTGAGTAATTTCTCTGAAAAAGCCGGGCTTCCGCCGGTGACTTTCAATCACTGGACGCATCGCAGCAAATATACCTGCCGTTTATGTCACCTGGATCTGGCTTTTGAGATGCGCCCTAACGCCACCGAAATCAGTGCCGACGACATTCAGCAGGGTTTTTACTGCGGAGCCTGCCACAATGGCACATCACGCCATGACGGACAAACCATTTTCGCCGCCTGCGACACCACGCAGAAACCATCGAAAACGACCAACTGCGAGCGCTGCCATCAACCAGGCAAAGACCCGCAGATGAAGGCCAATTTTTATGCCTTCAGCAAAAATATGCCTGCCGATCGCTTTGGAAATAAAATTAACTGGGAACTGGCTGAAGAGCAGGGACTGATCACGCCCATCGATTTTATTGAAGGCGTTTCCAGCCACAGTGCTCCCATGCCGGTGCAAAAAGACTTTGCCCTCAATGCCGGAGTGGAAAGCATGCCGAATATCCTCTTTTCCCACCAGAAACATACCGTCTGGAACGGCTGTCAAACCTGTCATCCGGATATTTTTGTCGGCGTCAAGAAAGGCGCAACAACTTACAGCATGATTGAAATTTTTGAACAGAAATATTGTGGTGCCTGCCATTCCACCGTGGCCTTCCCTCTACAGGAGTGTCAGAGATGTCATACCGAACCGGTACAGTAATTCTGTTTTTTCTGTGCGGGGTGCTGCTCCCAGGGCTTCTGACCGGCGCACAATACAATCTGCCAGAACTCCCCAGCCCCGATTTGTACGGTAACCTGCTGATGGATCGTGCTTCCAGTAGCGGTGGTGTCAAGCCGGTGTCCTTCTCTCACTGGACGCACCGCACGCGCTACACCTGCCGGGTCTGCCACGACGAACTCGAATTTGACATGGCCGCCGGCAGCACCGAAATTGACTGCAATGACGTAAAGGACGGTCGCTATTGTGGTGCCTGTCACAACGGCAAGCAGGCTTTTGGTCGGCAGGATA
>JAACTI010000346.1 GCA_009993495.1 Deltaproteobacteria bacterium
CACGCAAAGATAACAGAAATGATTTTTCATCATCGACGATCAAAACCGTTTTGACGCCCGTATTTTCAGTCATGGTCAGCTTCACCCAGTTCCTTTGTATCAATCCGGCCCGGCAGGCTGATAATCGCCAGGGTGCCATTGCCAGGACTGCTTTCGATTTCGATATCCGCATTCATTTGAGCCAGAAGTTTGCGGGTGATCACCAGCCCCAGGCCGTTGCCATGGGCCTTGCTGGTATTGAAGGGCTTGAACAGATGCTTGCGCTGTGCGGCTGTCATTCCACAGCCATTATCAGACACAACCAGCCGCACTAAAGATTCGCGGTCCTCGACAAAAACATGAATCTGCGGTTTTTCCACCTGCTCCAGGGCTTCAGCCGCATTGGCAAAGAGGTTCAAAAGCGCCTGATGCAAGGCGCGACTGTCAATCAAGGTCCAGGTCGGTCGCGGCGATTCTTTATAAATCAAACGGATACCGCGTTCGCCAAGTTCGCGTTTGAGCAAGGGAAGAAAATGGTGCATGAATTCAACCAGTTCAACTTCTTTAATATCGACCCTTTCAAACATGGCGAAGCTTTTCATTGACCTGAGCAGAAATTCCATCCGCCCAATGTCTGCCAGCCCGCGGTCAACATATTCGAGAAGGGTTTCGGCACTAAAACTGTCGAGGTTATCGCGCAGAACACTCAAGCCCATTTTTAAAGAATTGAGCGGATTGCCGATTTCGTGACGCACGCCGGAAAAAATAAAACCGATGTTATCCATGGTATTAACGGCTTGGGCGATAGATTCGAGCCGCACCTTTTCGCTGATATCTCGGATAAAAACGCATCGATACCTTTCACTGATTTCATAAATTGAACAACCAAAGGTACGTTCGCGATAGGGTAAAATCAGGGAAGCAGGTCCAGATGGCGGCATTTTCACATCGGACAACAGCAGCTTTTCGAGTCGATCGTAGTTTTCGCTCAAACTGGCATCTTGAAAAACCGTAACAAACACCGGATTATGATAGTCAATCCGGCGCTCGGTCAGATCCAGCACCAGCACGCCAACATCCAGGTTGTCAAGAATTTCGCCATAGCCCCAGCGCCGAGCACCGGAACTCACACGACCATCTTTGACTGTAGTCTGGGGTGTCTGACGATGTCCGGTGCGCAACATCATATCGGCAAGGCGAAAACCCATGTGGCTCATTCTTCTTTCTGACTGGTTTGCTATTCTTGAATATAGAACGGCATTATTATTACATTTTAAAAAAAGTCGCAAGTAAAGAATTATGAATTTCATACAAGCTCAAAATACACATAAATTATTGAATATATTGTATAAAAAAACCCACGATCCCGAAAGATCGTAGGTTAATAAGAAAAATAGTGTTTTATTTTTTCTAAATCAGCGTGCTTGATTCGCAAATTTTGACTCAGCTCCCCCCGTGAGCATTTCAAGCAGCGCCGCACTCAGGGGTATGGCCTCGGACTCTGCTTCTACGGAGTTGAACAGTGACTCGCCAACAATTGCTGGGCTTCTTGACGCAGAGGTTCCGCCAACCGCGGATCGCCAACCACCCGCCGCAAAATTTGCAGCCCCTGCTTGCGCCAATTACGCGCCAGATAGGTTTGGGCGACCCGCAACTGCCAACGCGGGTTGTCGGGGTCTTTACGACAGGCATCGTTAAACGAATCGAGAACCTTGCCCAGTTCGCGTTTCTGGCGCAGCCAGAATTCAGCCAGGTGCAAATTGATGCCTCCGGCGCAACCACCCGCGGGCAAGGAGGCCAACAAACCTTCAGCCGCGGCAATTTCACCCGCGTCTTCAAAAAAGCCTGCCGTCATCACGAGAAATTCGGCCTCAACGAAACCGTCGGCCAGGGCCTTGCGTGCCGCCGTTAAGGCGGCCACACGATCTCCGCGTGACAAAGCACTCATCGCCAGGCGCGCTTCGCAGTAAGCTGCGTCGGCACCGGCTTTTTGCTGCTGCTTCAGCATCTTTTCGGCGCCGGAAAAATCCTGCTGCGCTTGCATCAGCTCATACAGGGCCTCCATGATCATTGGGTTTGCCGGCTCAAGCTTCAACGCCCGCTCAAGCAGGGGGCGGCCGACAACCGCTCCGGCCTGCCGGGCCTGTAAGCTTCCGAGCTCAAACCAGTAGAGACCGTCTTGTTCAGCGGCCGGCACCTGTTTGAGAAGTGTTAACGCCTGCTGATCCTCGCCATCCTGGATCAACAGAAAAGCCTGACGGAAAAGGGCTGAACTTTGCGCATAGCGCTGGGCAAGTTCGTGGGGATAACTGGCCAGAATCAACGCGAAACGCTCGTCGTCCTGAGGCAAGGGCGAGAAACTCGCGATGGCAGGGGCTGGGGCGGGGCCACAACTGGCGCAGGACGCAGCAGCAACCGCCGAGGCAGGCGTGGGCGTGCCGACCGGGGTTTCAAGCTGGCGCTTCAGTTGCTCAATTTCCTGTTTTAATGCAGCGGAATAGGCCTGAGCGCCTGCCAGTTGCACATGCTCAAGGGCAAGATCCCGATGTCCGGCTTCTGCGCAACGCCGTGCTTCTTCCAGGTTGAGATTCGCCAATCCATCCCCGGCGGCAGTCTGGAGTTCCAGCACTTCGGTCGAAGGCTCCCCGGCCGCGCCCAAATCGGCGGCCAGATGCACGGCGGCGGCGAAATTTTTCTGCGCCACCGCACTACGCAATTTTTCAAGGGGGGTCTGAATACCAAAGAGTTTTTTGAAAAAACCTGCGGCCATAGATTTATCTTCTTCCTTTTATTGCTGTCTTTAAGACGGGCTCTTGTTGCTGCTGGAATTCAGAACAGGGCGTCCAGCTGTTGAAAATCCATTTCCGTT
>JAACTI010000060.1 GCA_009993495.1 Deltaproteobacteria bacterium
CATTCCAATTGTTCAGAAAGCGGTTGAGGCGCTGGGCTATCGTCTGGTTGATGGTGAGGCGCTGGAAAATATTGCGCCAACCTACGGTTTGACCCAGGAAATACTTACCCAAATCGACGAAAAACCTCCGGCGTTCATTGAGCACCTGGATCGACAAATTGAACTGGGGATGCATCGCATCCAGCTGATTGTCCTTGAGCAGGCGCTGCAGGGGAATGTCTTTATCTATGGCCGCGGTGGGCAGGATCTTCTGGTGGGGATTGACAATGTTTTGCGGGTTCGCGTGATTGCGCCCTTTGATCTGCGCGTCGAGCGTTGGGCCGAGCGGGAATGGATTGATCCGGATCTGGCCTACAATCTGGTGCGTAAAAGTGATCAACAACGCGCAGGATTTATCAAATATTATCATGATCGCGACTGGGAAGATCCTCTGTATTATGATCTGATCATCAATACCGAAAAGATCAGCGAAGAAACCGCCGTCAAAATGATCATTCATGGGGTCGAAGATTCCAATTTGCAACAAAAAAAATCGGCATCCAAAGACCGCTTGCGCGATCTGATTCTGCAGAAAAAAATCCAGATCGAGCGCTTGGCCGATGAACGCATCCAGGATCTGACCTTCCAGATCAGCGTCAAAAATGGTGAAGCAAAACTGGAAGGCCATGTTTACAGCAATGCGGAGAAAAAGGCCGCCCTTGCCAATGCGCGTGCGGTTGAAGGGGTGACCGGAATTATCGATAAACTCAGAGTGACCGGCTACCGCCCGATCCCTCAAGAACATTAAACTTTGAACCCAGGACACACCGTAAGAAATGACCGCCGTTGATCCGACGGTCGCGGCCTGGGGTAACAGAAGCAGGAGAGCTGGAAAATGTCAGGCCACAGTAAATGGGCAAACATCAAGCACCGCAAGGGCGCTCAGGATGCGAAACGCGGTAAAATTTTCACTAAATTTATTAAAGAAATTACTATTGCCGCCCGTATTGGTGGCGGTGACCTGGAGGCGAATTCACGCTTGCGCTTGGCGGTCGACAAGGCCAAACAAGCAAATATGCCGAAAGATAATATCGAGCGGGCCATCAAAAAAGGCACCGGCGATCTCGATGGCGTTACCTACGAAGAAGGCTTATTCGAGGGTTATGGCCCCGGCGGCGTGGCGGTTATTGTCGAATTCATGACCGACAACCGCACCCGAACGGTTGCCGACGTGCGCCATGCCTTCACCAAATACGGCGGCAGCCTGGGTGTCAGCGGTTCCGTCGCCTTTATGTTTGACCGCAAAGGTCAGATCATCTTCCCGGAAGATGCCGATTTCGAGGCGATTTTTGAAGCTGCTCTCGAAGCGGGAGCCGAAGATGTCAAAGAAGAAGACAGCGTTATCGAGGTGGTGACCGATCCCGCCGAATTCGAAACCGTGCGCAATGCGCTGGATGCCAAGGGTTTTAAATTTGAGTCGGCGGAAGTCACCATGATTCCACAGAATATGTCCCCGGTCGAAGGCAAACAAGCCGAATCCCTGATGAAAATGATTGATGTTCTTGAAGACAACGACGACGTGCAAAACGTCTACGCCAACTTCGACATTTCGGATGAAGAAATGGAAAGGATCATGGGGTAAAGGCGCTTTGAACGGCGGCGTTCACTCAAAAAGTAGGCCACACACAGAGGCAGAAACCCCACTTTTATGCGAATTCTCGGCATTGATCCCGGCAGTCGCACCACGGGCTATGGTCTCATCGACCAACAGGGGAATCGCCTGATTCACCTGGATAATGGTGCAATCATCACCCGCAGCGGCGCGCCGCTGGCTGACCGTCTCAATCTTATCTATACGCGCCTGGAAGAATTGATTCAGGAATTTCACCCGCAAGCCGTGGCGGTCGAACGCGTGTTTGTCGCCCGCAACCCGGCCTCGGCGCTCAAACTTGGCCATGCGCGGGGCATTGCGTTGCTGGCAGGCGTGAGGGCAAATCTGCCGGTTGCCGAGTATACCGCCCTGCAAGTCAAAAGTGCGGTGGTTGGCTACGGTCGGGCAGCAAAAACGCAGATTCAGCAAATGACCAGAACCCTGCTGAGCTTACCGGAAATTGCCCAGGAAGACGCGGCTGATGCTCTCGCCGTTGCCATCTGTCACGCTCACAGCCACCGGTTGGCAGGCAAGATAATGCGGCCGGAATTGGCCAGTCGAGGACAAAGATGATTGCTCTGCTTCGTGGCCACATTGCCCTGCGTCACCCCGATGGCATTGTCATTGATGTCGGCGGTGTCGGCTATCGGGTGCAGGTTGCCCTGCCCACCCTTTACGCTTTGCCCGAAAAGGGCGAAGTGCGTCTGCACATTTACACCAGTGTCCGCGAGGATGCTATCAACCTCTACGGTTTTCTTTCCGAGATTGATAAAAATTTCTTTGCCCTGTTAATTTCAGTCAGCGGAGTTGGCCCGCGACTGGCCATCACCATCCTCTCCCACATGGAAGCAAAGGAGCTGGCGACAGCCCTCAACCAGGGAGATATTACGCGACTGATCAGCATTCCGGGCATTGGTAAAAAAAGTGCGGAGCGTCTGGTTCTCGAACTGCAAGAAAAATCGGCGCATTTTCGCGCCGAAACGGAATCAGGCAGCCCGGCACACCCGACTGGCGGCAGTGCCGGAATGCAGGAAGATACTCTTTCGGCCCTGATAAACCTGGGCTACAAAGAAAACCTGGCCCGCCGCGCGCTCAAGTCTCTCGACCTGCCCGCGGATGCCCTCCTTGAAGATGTGCTTAAAAACGCTCTGCGTCTTCTGCGCAAATAAGCTGGCAGATAAAACGAGTCCCCCATGGAAGAACGCCTGATAACCGGACAGCAAAAGCGTGAAGATCAACTTTTTGATTCGGGCCTGCGGCCGAAAACTTTGCAGGAATACGTTGGCCAAAGCAAAGCCAAACGCAACTTGCAGGTCTTTATCGACGCCGCCCGCAAACGTCAGGAAGCCCTCGACCATGTTTTATTCTATGGTCCACCCGGTTTAGGAAAAACCACTCTCGCCAACATTATCGCCCAAGAAATGGGGGTTGCGATCAAAAGCACCTCGGGGCCGGTGATTGAAAAGGCGGGTGATCTGGCCGCAGTCTTGACCAATCTGGAAGAGGGCGACGTGCTTTTCATTGACGAAATTCATCGACTTTCCCCCGTGGTTGAAGAAATTCTCTACCCAGCGATGGAAGATTACCAGCTCGACATCATGATTGGTCAGGGACCTTCGGCGCGCAGCATCAAGCTGGATATCCCGCATTTTACCCTGGTCGGGGCCACCACCCGCGCCGGGCTGCTCTCTTCGCCTTTGCGCGATCGTTTCGGGGTCATCAGCCGTCTCGAATTTTACACCGACGCCGAATTAACCAGTATCGTCAACCGCAGCGCCAGAATTTTGGGAATCGAGATCTTGCCCGAGGGCGCCAGCGAAATTGCCCGCCGCAGTCGCGGTACACCACGCATCGTCAACCGACTCCTGCGCCGGGTGCGCGATTTTGCCGAAATTGAAGAAGATGGCGTCATCACCCGCGAAGTCGCAGACCGTTCCCTGGGCCGGCTCGAAGTCGACGCCCGCGGGCTGGATTTTATGGACTGCCTGCTGCTGAAAACTCTGATCGAAAAATTCAAGGGCGGCCCTGCCGGCCTTGATACCCTGGCTGCTGCCATTGGTGAAGAACGCGATACCATCGAAGATGTCATCGAACCCTTTCTGATTCAGCAAGGCTTTCTGCACCGCACCCCCAGAGGGCGAGTGGCAACCGAACTTTGTTACGCCCATTTTCACACAACCCCAGAAGACCTTAGCCGCAATGGCCGCCTGTTTGACTAATTCGGTCAGCAACGGCATGATGTGACCATGTCAAAGACCAAGGATCTCACTCTTTTTGCGCGCCAGCTGGCCAATTGGGCCGAGCAGATGATCGACACTGGCCGCACCCCTTTCCGCCGGGTCGATCTTTACTGCCCCCTGCAAACGGCCAAAGGACGCTGCGAACCCCCCTTGATTTTATGGATTAACCGCCGCAGCCTCATTGCGGGCGGACTGATATTCTTACCCGATAAGAAAACACCGAACGCTGAATATGTCAAAGAAGCGGCTGCCGCCGCCGCACTGGGATTACGCCATTTTGTCTCATGGGAAGAAGAGCAGGTGCGTATTTTTGAAACCGGCACCGGGAGCAACCAGCTTGTGAGCACCCATGTCCTCGGCCACCAAGATGATCCGCTTTTTTTTCAGCGGCTGCTCTATGATGTGCTGGAGCAACTCAAGCTCTTCTCGGTCACCGGACGCGTTGATGCCGCAGACCTTTCGCCCTTCTATCTGATCAATTTGTTTCTTGAAACCCTGCTGCGTGCGGAACCGGCGCTGGTGGAATACTGCCGGACAGCGGCGAGCCCGCGCTACGAAATACGCCCCTGCGAGCAAATCGCCACAGATTGGAATCGCCTGACCCTGCTGCGGTTGCTCAGTCTGCTCCACTGGCAGCCCGCCGCTGAAAATCTGCCCCCAGACAATTTGCTGGGAAGCTGGCAGGAACAGTTGTCACAACTACCGGAACCACTGGTCAGCCTGATGCAAAACCTACATCCACCGACAACGCAAGAACTACCGCAGGAAGCACGGATTGCCTTTCATCATCTGCTGCTGCGCCTCAAACAACTCGATTGGCATCCCGGCAGCACACGAAGCCAGGGCATTTTGCGCGCCCTCCTTAACCACTGGTACGCGCGTGAACCTGCGACAATCAATCCCAAAGGACAAAACCGACGGCTCTTTCACGCCCCCTGGCTGGCGCCGGATTGTCGGCATGAAACCTCAAACTCCGCGGCACAACTGGCGGCCAATACTATGCTGCGCACCCTTGATGACCGGCCTCACCCCCGGCAGCAATGGGGCGACAGTTTCTGCTTCCACACGCCGTTTGACGACAACAAAATTCACGCTTTTTTTTGTGATAATTTGCGCCCCGAAACACCGCTGCGGCGAGCTCTGGCGGGACATTTGCGCACCAGTTGGCCCAATCGGCACCTCAACCTGCCGGGGCACCTGCCTTACTGGGTGTTCGAGGCGGCCCACCTGCTGGGACTCTGCCCGGAGGGGGCTGAAATACAACTGGAACTGCCCCATAAGTGGCTATTTCTGCTAGAGAATACTTTTTTTTGTGAATTACTTTTCAGCCATTTCGTTATCACTGATCTTTGGGTTCGCCCCCAGGAAACCCAGCAGCTTTGCCTCGAACGTCGCAGCAATCGTCTTCTGACCCGCTGTCATTTGGCCGACGGAAGCGAACGCCAACGCGAACTCAACCCGACGGCGGCCATCGCGGCCAGAGAACTGTTTTACACCCTCGAACTTCCCACCGAGCTCTATGAACTTTATCAAGCCCAGCAACTCCAGGTGCTAACCGACGATCTTGCTCCCAGGATCGAACGCGCGCTTCTGACTCTCTACGCCCGCAGCAGCCTGGGGCAATACCTGCAAAAAATACGCATCAATAATCTGCGCCCAAACGCAGATAGCGATATTTTGACCGCAGGGATTCTGTCCGGATGGCTGGTTCCCGCGCCGGAACTCGCCCACGAGCTTTACCAACAGGCGGTCAACGAAACAACCACCGCAGGCATTGATCGCTGCCTGTCAAAAACCCTGCATCTGAGCCCACAATTTTCACCCGATAACGCCGAGTTCACTGCCTCGGAGGTGTCTCAGCCGGGGGGAACGACTGCCAGAATTGAGCGCAAGCTTCCGCAGGAACTGCTCAAGCAACTTGAAACCGAAGGCATTCCAAGCTTTCCCCAGACCTATCTTTATCGCTACGCGACCGGTCGCTTGAAGTTGTATCGTTTTACGCCACCGCTGCACGTCAAACAGGAACTTCTGGGAGAATACCAACTTGTCGACGCCAAAGGACAAATCTTGAACGTCTCGGGCGTAGAAACTCAGGAAGCACTCCTTCTGGCCAGCAGTCTGGGATTAGAGACCATCGAAATCCCGGAAGATCGTCGGCAGACCGCGGCGATTCTGGAAAACTATCGCGCCGATTTACACAGTCTTAAGGACAAAGTAGAACGTCTCTGTTACAGTCATACGCGTCAGCCGGCAGCGGCACAGCGCCTAGCAAAAAAAATCTGGCAGCAACTGCCTCTGCCACCACGAAAACAGCTTTCTGATTGACAGATACGAGAGCTGGAACCTTTGAATCAATTACATGGGAGCGGCCATGAACATTCTGCTGCATGTCTGTTGTGGAAATTGTGCGATTTATCCGGTAAAGAAATTGCGCGAACAGAATCATAATCTCACCGGATATTTTTTCAACCACAACATTCATCCCTACCAGGAATACCACCGACGCCTGGAGACGGCCAAAGAATATGCGCAAAAGGTCGAATTACCGCTGCAGGTCGAAGACCAGTATCTGCTCGAAGAATTTCTGGCCCAGGTTGCCGACAGTCCCCAACAACGTTGTCGCTACTGCTACTTCGCGCGCCTGGAAAAAACCGCGCAAAAAGCAACCGAGCTTGGCATTGAAGCCTTTTCTACCACCCTGCTCTATTCGCGCTACCAGAATCAAAACCAGATTATCGATTTTGGCCACCAACTGGCGGCGCAATATCAGCTGATTTTCATCGACCAGGATTTTCGTTTCGGCTGGCGGGAGGGCATTCAAATTTCGAAAGAGATGGGTCTTTACCGCCAGCAGTATTGCGGCTGTATCTATTCAGAAAAAGATCGTTATCTTCCCCAGCCGGCAAAAGCCCACAAAACACAAAGCGGAGGCAAAGATGAATGATTTTATCGAAAAAATTCTATTGACCGGTGCCGGCACTCTGGCGCTGACCCAGAAAAAATCGGAAGAACTGCTTAATGAACTCAAGGAACGCCTCAATCTGACCGAAGACGAGGGCAAGGCGTTTCTGAATAAATTGCAGCACAGTGCCCAGGAAAACCAGCAAAAGCTCGAAGATCTGGCGCGCACAGAAATTCTTAAAGCGGCCGATCGCCTTGGTTTCGTTACCAAAGCGGAATTCGACGAACTCAACCAACGGCTGACAAAACTGGAGCAGCAGTCTGCTGCAAAATCCTGAGCCACACGGATCCTCATGCTGACCTTTGCCCGCATCAACCGTAACCTGCGTTCGCTCAAGCGCTACCGCCAAATACTCGGCGTCCTGATCAAATACGGCTTTGGCCAGATCATTGAACAACTGAATATCGATTACTATCTGGAAATCGGTAAGCGCATTGTTTCCCTGGGCACCATGTCGAAAAAGTTCGAACGTTTAACCACTCAGGTGCGCCTCCGGCTGGCAATGGAAGAACTGGGACCGACATTCATCAAATTGGGCCAGATTCTGTCGACCCGTCCCGATTTGATTCCCCTTGAATATGCTGAGGAATTTCGCAAACTGCAAGATCGGGTACCACCGATCAGCTCCCATGTCATTCGGGCCGAAATCGAAAAACAGTTAAAAGCCCCCCTGGAAGACCTTTACGCCGAATTCGCGGATGTTTCCATCGCCGCAGGCTCCATCGCCCAGGTTCACAAAGCGCGCCGCCATTCGGGCGAGCTGGTCGCGGTAAAGATCCGCCGCCCAGGAGTTCTGGCGTTACTCGAAACAGATCTGGATATTCTGGCAGGCCTGGCTTATCTGATTGAACATCACCTGCCCGGCCTGGATTTTTTCGATCCAACAGGCGTCGTCCGCGAATTCCGCCGCACCCTTTTCCGTGAACTGGATCTCACCCGCGAAGGCCACACGATTGAGCGTTTTGCCGCTAATTTTGCCAATTCTGATGAGCTGAAGACCCCGCAGGTCTTCTGGGATCAAAGTTGCGAGACCATTCTGACCCTGGAATTTATTGACGGCACCAAAATAAACGATATCAAACGCCTGGAAAGTCAGAAGTTTTCCCGCCCCAAACTGGCCAACATGGTTGCACGGAATCTGCTTGAGCAGGTCATGGTTCACGGTATGTTTCATGGCGATCCCCACCCTGGCAATATTTTTGTCGTTCCTGACGGGCGGATCTGCTTCCTGGATTTCGGCATGATCGGCCGTCTGGATCAGGAGCTCAAACAACAACTCTGCGACCTCTTGATTGCCATGCATCAGCGCGATGCCGAACGGATGATCACCCTGCTGTCTTATTCCGGAGAAATTTCAGATGACGTTGATCGCAGACTGCTCAAGCGCGATATCAGCGAAATGATTGACGACTATTACTCTTTGAGTCTATCCGAAATCAATACGGCCAAACTCTTTCGCGAATTCATTGATCTACTCAACCGCCATCACATGAAATTCCCGGCAGATTTAGTCCTCCTGGCCAAGGCTCTCGTCACAATTGAAAGTGTAACCTGTCAGCTTGATCCCCATTTTGTTTTGATGGAACAAATTCGCCCCCAGCTTGAAAAGCTACTCCAGACGCGCTACAGCCCAGGATGGATGGCTCGAGATGTCATGGCGACCGGGCGTGACTATGGCAACCTGGTGCGACACCTGCCCCATGACTTACGCGAGCTGATTGGACGGATCAATCGCAATAAGTTCAAGATTGACCTTGAGCATCGTGGACTCCAGAAACTCATTACCGACCTTGATCGTTCGACCAACCGGATTTCTTTCAGCTTAATCATTGCAGCCCTGGTGGTTGGCTCCTCGCTGGTCATGCAAACCGAAAAAGGCCCTATTTTATTCGGCTTTCCGCTCATCAGTCTTCTTGGATATTCCATTGCCGCGTTTCTCGGGTTGGGGTTGGCAATCGCCATTTTGCGCTCAGGGCGCCTCTGAACCCGGGAACAACTGTGGTTTCTGTGCACCAAGCGCAGCAGCAGCACAACAACAAGAGACGGACATCAACCCACCACCAGGAGAACCTGGCCAATTAGTTCATTAATAACCAGAGGTTAAAATACGTATTTCAATCGGCATAAACCTTGCTGGAACAACAGCACCCTTGCATTACTACGCATAAATTCACACAAATTCTTAGTGGAATACTGGATATGATTTTGCAACGCACCCTACAGAACCCCATAGAAATTTCAGGCATCGGTCTGCACTCTGGTGCCAACATCTGTTTGCGTTTGCGCCCGGCTGCTGCCGGAACCGGAATTATTTTTTATCGTCGTGACGCTCAGCGTTCAGCTGCGATTCCGGCAAAAGTTGAAAATGTTGTCGATACCCGCTTGGCAACGGTTCTGGGCCGTGATGGCTTGACCGTATCAACGGTAGAACACTTTCTGGCGGCGCTTTCCGCCTGCGGAATTGACAACCTCCATGTTGATATCGATGGCCCGGAAGTACCGATTCTTGACGGCAGTGCGGCGCCTTTCATCGCGGCAATTGAAAAAGCCGGCACAGAGACTCTGCTTGCCAGTCGCAAATTCATCGCCATCCGTAAACCTATCAGCCTGATTGAAGGCGATAAGCGCATCAGCATTATTCCCTCACGCTTTTTCAGAATTACCTTTGACATTGCCTTTGAGCACAAAGCGATTGCCGTGCAACAGTACAGCATGAAATTCACCAGCGAAAACTTTCAGCGCGACATTGCTCCGGCACGAACCTTTGGTTTTCTGCACGAAGTTGAACATCTGAAATCCGTCGGTCTGGCGCGTGGTGGGTCTCTTGACAATGCCGTAGTCATTGATGAAGGCGGCGTTATAAACCCCGAGGGACTTCGTTATCGCGATGAATTTGTTCGGCATAAAATTCTGGATGCTTGCGGCGACTTCAGTCTCCTTGGAGCCCCGATGCTCGGTCATATCCGGGCGTTCAAGGCGGGGCATGATCTGAACGCAAAAATGGTGCGTAAAATTCTCGCCAATCCAGATCACTGGGCAACGCTGGAATTCGACGCTATCACCTCCCAGGAAGCTCAACGCCAAAATTCCCCTGCATTTGCGGTTGATTTGGCCTGGAGCAAAAACTGATAGTGGCGTAAAATCTCCCCCTGTCCGCATCACCCGGACAGATCATTTGCCAGATCCATGTTTATTCTGCGATAATTCTGGTTATTCCTGCGGTCACACATTATTCAAGGGATCTGCATGAGCACCACCCCGATCAAGCCCGTACGACGCTACTCTGAGTGGATCTTACTGGTACTGGTCACCCTTCTTCTTGTGCTCTTACCCAAATTTGAAGCTCAACTTTATCAAGCCACGGCAGCATTAACCCCGTCCAACAGCATCATGACCTTAGCCGTCATCAACATCAATATCTTATTGGTGCTGACTTTTTTGTTTCTGATTTTCCGTAACCTTTTCAAACTGCTACTGGAACGACATCAGGGGGTGCCTGGAGCCCACCTGCGCAGCAAACTTGTCGGGGCCTTTGTTGCGCTGTCTCTGATCCCAACCATGCTGTTATTTTTCGCCTCCGCGGGGTTCATCCGCAACAGCATTGACAACTGGTTTAATCAACAAATCGAGTCGGCAATGGATGAATCGCTGGAAGTCGCCAAAACCTACTACCGCAATTCTGAAGCAACCGCACTCTATTACGCCGATCAGCTTGCCAACCGCATCAAACAAGACAAACTGCTCAACGAA
>JAACTI010000347.1 GCA_009993495.1 Deltaproteobacteria bacterium
TGGCTGATCAAAGTCAGCGGCCAAAACCTCAAAGCCCTCAGCCTCAAGCTTCAACAGCTTTTCATGTGACCGTGCCACGGCCAGCACCGATGTCCCTTCCCCCAGCAAGTGCCGCCCAATTCGGCGGCCAATGTCACCACACCCCATAATGACTGTATCAATCATCTACATCTCCTTATGAAACAACAACGCCGCCCTCCCTGAATTTCGATCTTAAACTGGTTTTAAGATCGTGTCCAACCTTGACAGTTTCTGCCTCGGGCATACACTCTATAATGCCGGTCAACCAGATTTTTTCTGGCAAAACCTAATGATCTTGATGATCTTTGAGCAGCAAAATCGAGACTAACACCGGCATCAATCGAGAGAAAAATCAAGAAAAAAGATTGCAAAACGCACTTCAAAAGCGTAAAAAGTGCGTTCGGAATTAAGAATCATAGAAAGGTGACCGGGTGAAAAATCGTTCCAAATTGCGGGAGATTTTTGTCGGGGATATTTCGTTTGAAGCGACCGAAGAAGATTTGCGCCAGCTTTTTTCGGTGTGCGGCACGGTACGGGCGGTCAGCATGTTGACCGATACCAAAAGTGGCAAGTTTATCGGCAGAGCCTTTATCTGCATGGCAACGGATGCCGAAGCTAAGGATGCGATTGCTACCCTCGACGGCGCACGTTTGTTGAACCGGTGTATCAGAGTGAATGCGGCCCAGGACAAACCTCAGCGCGTTCTTTCACCCCCAGCCACCAAACCCGGCCCCGTCAATAAAAAATTGCGGGCCAAACGTCCAGGAAAAGGCGCCGGGAAGCCTCGCCTGCGTTAAAATGCCCCCTCCACCCCCAAAGAGAAAAATTGACTATGCGCTATATTTGCACCAATTGTGGCTATATTTATGATCCGGCTCTGGGTGACCCAATGTCAGAGATCCCGGCGGGGACGGAATTCGAGCAGTTACCAGAGAACTGGTGTTGTCCCCTTTGCTATCTGGAAAAAGAAGCTTTTGACCCCCTGGATTAAACCAGGAGATTCCTCAATCGACTGGACGAATCAGTACGTCAATCCGTCGATTGATCGCCCGACCTTCGGGGGTATCATTGGGCGCTAAAGGACGCCTGGCCCCATAACCAATAGCCACAACCTTCTCCGAATTCAAAACGCCACTGGCGACAAAATATTCACGCACGGCATCGGCCCGTTGCTGAGACAACCGATCATTCAAGGGCGTTGCCCCAGTGCTGTCGGTATGCCCCTCAATAATTACTCCCGGCTCACCAAAAACCTGAATCGCGGCCCTTAATGTACTGAGCAGGGCATAATTTTCCGGCATAATCAGGGCCTGGCCCACGGGGAAATTCATCGCCTTGAGCCGTATGACCAGATCACGATCCTGGCGGTAGACTTCGGCCTGGTTGGCAGCAAACATGGTCTCAACGCGAACAATTTGTTGCTGAAAGCGTTGTTCCTTTTCAAGTTTTTCCTTGGCTGCCCGTTCTTGTTCCGCCAACAACCGGCGTACTTTCAGGGCTTCAACGGACTCCCCTTCGAGGAGAGCAATGCGTTTTTTCTGCTCATCAATCAGGCTTTGCTGAGCACGCAGTCTTTCTTCATAACTCGCCTTATCCGTCTTCAACTGAGAATTTAAATAGCGATTATCCTTCTGCAACGCGGCGATAGATTCATAAACATTCTGCTGCTGAATTTTAAAAGGCTGGTTGCGCATATCGGGTGTATTCAGCTGCTGGGCGGTGCGGAACAACAAACCTTCGAGCCATAAATAGAGAGATTCTGAAGTCATGGTTTCGATACTGCTGACCTGAAAGAGCAATTGCTCAAGTCGCTTGGCGCGAAACAGAGTATCGGCAGCGAGCACTTGGATCTGTTCCGTCTCATAGCGATTTTCATTAATAAATTTTTCCGTTTCGTTTAAGGCCGTTCGGGTTTCTTCCAGCGTAATGGGTGCCAGTTTTGCGGCATTTTTCAACTCGGCCTGCTGCAGCAGGCGACGCGATTCACCCAAGGCTTTTTCTTTAATGGCGCGCAGCTCCAGCGCCGCATAATCCTGGGCCACCGCAGCACTCCCGTTTTTAGCCGTCGCTATATCCCCATTTTCAACCATGCTGGTCAGCGCGACAAATCGCGCTTCCAGCTCACGGAAATCCGACACATAATCCATCGCGCCGGCGTCCATTGCTGCACTCCGCGCCTGAATGGCATCGCCAACAACTGAGCGGGAGACACGTGCGTAATCTTTAGCTTTTTCCAGGTAAGCCCTGGCGTAGGCGACATGTTCAAGCACGATGCGGGGCTCCGCTTGTTCCTCCAGGGCTCTCCGCGCTTTTTCCAAAGAGGTATCGGCCTTGGCATACCATTTGGGCGAAAGCACATTGAGCAGATTCTGGCGTTCGGCAAAGACCGTGCGCCCCAGTTCAGCTAT
>JAACTI010000061.1 GCA_009993495.1 Deltaproteobacteria bacterium
TCGTCGTCATCAAGAAAAATATCGCGCTTTTCGATGCCACGCACCATCACATGCTGGAGAAGGCCGGGGATATCAATACGGGCTGTTCTTGGCATGGTGGGGAAATTA
Organism: Deltaproteobacteria bacterium; assembly: GCA_009993495.1. GTDB lineage: Bacteria > Desulfobacterota > Desulfuromonadia > Desulfuromonadales > Geopsychrobacteraceae > Geopsychrobacter. The sequence continues at coordinate 109 of JAACTI010000061.1, forward strand.
GCATGGGGAAACGATTAAGTCAACTAAATTAACTGCGTCCCTCTATGGTTCCTTGGCCAGGGAATAGGCTTCCTCGCCGCTGGAGCAGCCCACCGACCAGGCGCGTAACATTCCCCCTTCCGGGCGTTTTTCGAGGAGGGCCGGAATCACCTCGGTGCGCAACCGATCCCAGGCTTCGGAATCGCGGAAAAAATTTGTGACCCCGATGAGCAGTTCCCTGAAGAGCAGTTCCACTTCTATAGAGTTGTTCTGCAGGTAGCGGACGTAGTCGGAAATTTTGCCGAGCTGGTGAATGCCCATGCGGCGTTCGATGCGGCGCTGGAGGGTGGTTCTTTTGTAGAGGGAGAAATCCTGGCCAACAGTGCTCCGCAATAAAATAATAACTTTATCCAGGGCGCTCTGGTCTTTTTTCTCCATGGGACAATCGGGATCGGCGAGGACCTTGGCGTGATGCAGGTAAGCGATGATCCTTTCGGGCAGCTGATCCGCCGGAGCCACCAGATCGACGAACCCGGAGGCAATGGCGCTGCGCGGCATGCTGTCGAACTTGGCCGTGGCCGGGTCTTGCACCAGCACCAGACCGCCTCTGCCCTTGATTGCCTTCAGCCCCAGGGTGCCGTCTGAACCCATGCCCGAAAGAATAACCCCGATGCTGGCTTCCTGTTGATCCTCGGCCAGGGAACGCAGGAAAAAATCAATGGGCAGGCGCAGGCCGCGAGGGGCGACCGGGGGGAAGAGGTGCAGCACTCCGTGGAGAATGGACAGGTCTTTATTCGGGGGGATGACATAGACAGAGTTGACCTTGACCTTCAGGTTGTCGCGCACCTGATGCACTTCCATGCCGGTTGCGCGCTGGAGCAACTCGGGCAGAATGCCTTTATGGGTCGGGTCAAGGTGTTGAACAATAACAAACGCTAGGCCGCATTTTTCCGGCACCTGCCGCAGAAACAGTTCCAGCGCTTCCAGCCCGCCTGCGGAGGCACCGATGCCGACAATGGGAAAGGCCGGGCTCTCCTGGGGTGCTGGCTCGGCCTGCGGAGTCGTATTTTTCTGTGATGCGTTGCTCATGACTCGCCTCGGGAAATTTTCTTTTAATTAAGAGTGTATACCAGTCGTCACGAAATGTCCCGCAATCAATTGGGCGGAAGACGTCATATTTGGCGGTTCTGTTAAATATGACGGTAGCCCCTTGCCACTTTCGCTGCTTCTCGCCAGTTGCATTTTTATTTTCGACCTATTTTCAGAAGGTTAGCTCATGGGTGTCAATAATTTTCAGTGGCACGTTCGTTGCGATTGATCAACCTTTGGATCAGCAGACATATGCGAACTCAACGACCCTGAAGGAGAGACAACCATGAACCCCTACACAATCATCGGCATTATTCTCATAGGAATCGCCATCGCGGCCTTCGCCTATCAGGGGATCAGCGTTACGACCCGCGAGAAGGTTATCGACCTGGGGCCATTACAGATGTCGGCGGATAAGACCAGAACCCTGCCACTCTCGCCGATTGTCGGCGGTCTTGCCCTGGTTGGCGGGATTGTATTGCTGGTCGCGGGGCATAAAAAGCGCTGAACATAATAACCTTTTTTATGGGCGCTTGCCTCTTTCTGCTGCTGCTTTTGCCCTCCCCTGCCCTGGCGGTTGACCGGGGTGACGATGTCTTTCTCGCCGGTTATCTCACTTCTGTTCTGGAACAGGTACACGGCTGGGAAACGGACAGCTATGTTTTGCACATCGACGACGGGGTGGGAATCATTACCCTGTTTGTCGATGATGAGCTGCGCCGTAAATCTGCCGAAATGCTGAATTATATTGACGGCGTCAAGAGCATTACGGTGAATATTGGGCCCAAAGATCCCCCGCCGCCCGAAGCTATCCCCACCTTTCTCGGGGTTACGGGCAAATCGACCCCCTTCCCGACCGGCGACCTGTTTTCGCCCCTGATTGCCGACCCCAAACAGGCACAGTTTTTTGTGAGTATCGACTACTTTGACACGACCGCTGAAACCTACACCATGGCGTCCGTCGGTTTCGGCGAAAATTTCGGCCTGGTGAGGTATCTGGGGGGGCGTGTAGGCAACGGCCTGCAACTGAGCGTGCAGGGCGCCCTCTTCGCCCAGTTTAACCTGGAGACCCCGTCTGCCGATCTGATCAACGCCGATTACACCATCGGCCTGCCCCTGAGCTATCGCTATGGGAGCAATTCTCTGCGTTTGCGTTTTTATCACCAGAGCTCACACCTGGGGGACGAACTTCTGCAACAGGAGACCCCCCCGGAACGGATCAATCTGAGCTTCGAAGCTCTTGAGCTGATTTATTCCTTCGACTGGCGCAACTGGCGTGCCTACGGCGGCGGCGAATATCTGGTTCACAAGGAACCCGCCGATCTCAAACCGGCGAGCCTCCATCTGGGTCTGGAGTATCGGGGCAAAGAGACCCTGCTGTGGAACGGTCGGCCCATCGGCGGAATCGACCTGAAGAGCCTGGAAGAACACAACTGGGCAAGGGATATCAGCGTGAAGCTCGGCCTCGAATTCGGTCATCCTAACCCCGGCCAGCGCCGCCTGCGTCTCATGGCCGAGTGGTACCAGGGTTACGATCCGCGTGGCCAGTTTTACCACAACAAAGTGCAATACCTGGGGCTGGGAACGTCTTTGGCTTTCTGAACTGGGTGAAAAAGATAGGGGCGAAAAAATTTCCGTCCCTAAGGAAGTCTGTCTTTATTTCACAATAATCTCAAAGAGAACACGCATATTTGCCTTGGCGGCGGCGGAATAAATTTCAGCAGGCGCTGCTTCATAAACCGCCGGATCGCGATGACCATAACCAATGGTATCGAGCCTGCCGGGGACAATAATTCCTTCTTCAACCAGGTAGGCTTTGACGGCCTCAGCTCTTCTCTCGCTTAATTTCTGATTGTACTCGTCGGTACCCTGCTGCGAGGTGTAGCCCGCAATGCGAATTTTGGCTTTGGGATTATCTTTTAAAAGCTGAATATTTCTTTTCAAGATGACCTTGGCCTCGGGTTTCAGGGCCGATTGGTCGAAGTCGAAATGAACATCCTCAAAGGCCAGAATAATGACCTTGGGTTCCACTGCGGCCACCAGAACTTTCTCTTCGACCTTGGGTTCTGATGCCAGAATGACAACCTTCTCTTCAACTTTGGCCACGGGTTTGGACGCTGGTTTGCTGACCGCTACCGGTGCCGGTGCCGCGGCAAAATGTGACTGCCCCCCGAAGCTGAAAACTATCCCCAGGGTTGCCTCAGGATTGTGAATTTCGTCGTCGAGAATAAGGTTATCCCGCAGATCCAGCCTCAGGGCGACATCTTTTTCAAGCCAGTATTTCGCACCGACACCATAATTGAAGACCGTCATATCATCGTCGTTAATTTTGGGGTCATAGTTCATGGCCCCGAAACCGGCAACAATGAAGGGGTTGAAATTGCTTTTGGGCAGAAAATGCAGCAGAAGATCGGCATGATAATTGATGATATCAACCCGAGAAATCGGGCTGGTAAACTGCCCCTTTTGGGTAAACGCCTGGTTTACGTCATCGACCCGGCCGCGCGTGAATTCTGTTACCCCTTCAATGCCCCAACGATCGGTAAGGTTATAGCCAATACGTCCGCCGAAGACTGGGCGGTTATTCAAATTTTGTCTGTCTTCAAAAAAGCTGTACCCGACGAAGGGGCTCAGCTCAAGGCTGCCAGCCTTTATTTCCGCGCGCGCCGCCGTTGGAAGAAGAAAAGACGTAAGGACTAATGCCAGGGCTATATTTCTGGCAACCGAAACAAATGAAATTTTATTGTCCATATAAAGACTCCTTTAAGGACTGAAAGTAGGTTTTCTCCTGAGAGAAACCAGGAGGCAGGGTAACTGCCTGCCTCCTGGTTGAGTTTCTGCTGACCCTTAGGGCACGGTAATGGTAGTTGCGTTTAAGGTAACCGCAGTTTGCGCCAGGGCCCGGCCCGTCATTTGTGCGCCGGTATTGAAAGAAATTAAGGTTTGAGTCAACAAGTTACCTTTGAAATTGGCCGCCGTACCAAGGGTTGCCTGGCCATCAACCTGCCAGAAGATATTCTTGGCTTGTGCACCGCCGCTGAGGGTAACAATGGCGCTGTTTTCCACGGTGAGATTTTGTGAAATCTGGAAGATCCACACGTCATCGGCACCACCGGTGAGAGTGACGCCGGCACTGGTGATGAGCACGCCGGTTCCCCATTTGTAGAGGCCGGGAGTAAGGGTCTGACCGCTGATGTCACCGGCGTACAATTCGGTAAAATCAGGCAGGGTTCTGCCGGCGGCATCGGTGAAGGCGATTTCCATGTCACTGATTGCCGTCGTCATCATGGCCGGGGTAGGTGTCGCATAATCGGCGGCGTAGATGTTGCCGGTGACATAGGGCGAGGTTGCAAAGGTATTGCTCGAATCGGCGATCATGGCGAATCCGGTGATGAAACTCGCCGCTGAAGGGCTAATACCGAGATCGCCAACTACGGCGGTGGCTCCCGTTGTCGAAATGGCTGATTTTGCCAAAATCGCAAAATTTCCGGCGCTACCAAGATTCACCGGCAGCGGGCCTTGGGGCAGAGTATCCGACAGCAGGGACACACTCACAGTATAGGCTTGCGTCGAAGCATCTGCGGCCGTGACGGTATAGTCGACCGGAGTGGTGAAATCGTTGGCGGTTACTCCATTGATTTGATCACTTCCGTCAACGGACAGGTTGGTCCCCGCGGTGGTGAAGTTCGCCACCAGGTTGGTCACATCGGTTCCTGAGGGCAGAGTCACCGCCACGGTTTTAGCTGCTTCGTTGATGACCCCTGGTGAACCAGGAAAACCGATAAAAGAGTAGGCGGTTAAGGCTTTGGCGGTATTCGGCGCGAGGCTGACGCTGACATCATAGTCCACCGTTGTGCCGTCTGTTGCAGTAACTGTGTAGACGACCGGATTGGTGAAGTCGTTGGCCGTTGAACCGCTCACCTGACTGACGCCGTTAACCTTTACGCTGGTTCCGGTGGTGGCAAAGTTGGCTATCAGGTTGGTTACATCTGTTCCTGAGGGCAAGGTTACCTCAAGGGTTTTAGCTCCTTCGTTAATGACCCCTGGTGACGCGGGGAAACCGACAAAGGAGTAGGTGGTTAAGGCTTTGGCGGTATTCGGCGCGAGGCTGACGCTGACATCATAGTCCGCCGTTGTGCCATCCGCCGCCGTAACCGTGTAGACCACCGGATTGGTGAAGTCGTTAGGGGTTACCGCGCTGGTTTGGTTCGCTGCGTTTACAGTGACACCGGTTCCCGTCGTTGCGTAGGTTGCAATCAGGGCACTGACGTCGGTTCCGTAGGGCAGAGTCAGGTTGATGGTTTTAGCTGCTTCATTGATGATTCCGGTTGCCCCGGTATAGCCGGCAAAGGAATAGGCGGTCATGGCCTTGGCTGAAGCATTTGCCGCAGGAACGCTGACGGTGACCGTATACAACTTCGTCGAAGCGTCTGCCGCCGTCACTGTGTAGACAACCGGATTAGTAAAATCATTGGCGGTTGAGCCGTTCACCTGATTGACGCCGTTAACCTTTACGCTGGTTCCGGTGGTGGCAAAGTTGGCTATCAGGTTGGTCACATCTGTTCCCGAGGGCAAGGTTACTGTAATGCTATTCGTCACTTCGTTTATGACCGCAGGTGACGCGGGGAAACCGACAAAGGAGTAGGTGGTTAAGGCTTTGGCAGTATTCGGCGCGAGGCTGACGCTTACAAGATAGTCCGCCGTTCCGCCATCCGCCGCTGTCACTGTGTAGACGACCGGATTGGTGAAGTCGTTGGCGGTTACCGCGCTGGTTTGTTCAAGATTCCCGACCCATACACTTGACCCGGTGGTTACAAATGTCGGCGTCAAACTCGTTACATCGGTGCCGAAGGGCATTGTGACTCCGATGGCCCGCGGTCCTTCATTGATGGTTCCTGGAGCCCCATTGATGGAAAATGTGGCTAAAGTCATGGTTGATGATGTTGGTGGTTGATCCCAATCGCCGTTTCCACAGCCCGACAGGACAGTCAAAACCGCAAGAAACAAAATCAACAGGGAACAAAATTTCGGTGCAACCCATGTTTTACTCTTCATATATTACCTTTCAGACAAATTTGAGCACTATTATCAATTACTTAGTTCCGCTTGTTACTGCTGCCTTAATTCATCACGTCTCCTTTTTAGAAAATTGGGCGTACGCATGGCGTTAATAGAGATATTTGCTGACAGAGCAAGGTCTCTGCCAAGGTTTGGTGGGAAATCAGTATTTAAATGTTTCAATAATTTCAGTAACTTATTTTAATATCTAAGACGCCTGAGTTGATCGATACCTGTTTGCAACCCTCAGTATTTAACGGAACCTCAATATATTGCGGAATTAGTGACTGGAATTTTGCGGTTTTTTTGAAGCAATACTGCTAGTGTGCTCTGCTGTTAAAAAATAGAGAGGAAGCACCCCGCAGATGCATAACGAAGAGCTGTGTCGAGTTCAGGAAGAATTGGAGATTTCGCGAAAAAAATATGCGGCGCTTTTTGACTTTGCCCCTGTCGCCTGTTTCACCTTTGATGCCCATGGACTCATTCGAGAGGTTAATCTCACTGGTGCTCACATGCTGGGAAGTGAGCAACAAGAATTAACCAATACCCCCTTTGTCGAGTTTGTTGCTGATGCTGGTGAAAAAAAGAAATTTTGGCAACATCTGGCAAATGTTCTAAAAAATCAGGGCAGGGACACATGTGAAATCAGACTGACGCGAAAAGATCAGGCGCAGATTTTTGGTCGGCTCCAGAGTGTCTGCCTGGATCTGGGTGAGAAGAATGAAAAACAAATACTTTGTTCAATCGCCGACGACAGGCTAGGCAAACAGCAGGAAACGGCCATTCAGGACGCCCGTGAATACGCCGAAAACATTGTGGAAACGGTTCACAATCCCCTGGTGGTACTGAATTCAGACCTGAGAATTCTTTCGGCCAACCAGAGTTTCTTCCAAACCTTCAAAGTCACCCCCGAGGAGACCCTCGGGAATTTTATTTACGACCTCGGCAACCGGCAATGGGATATTCCCAACCTGCGGGTTCTCTTTGAAGAGATACTGCCCCGCAATAGCGTTTTTAATGGCTATGAAGTTGATGATGAATTCCCCGGCATTGGGCGCAGAACTATCCGCCTGAATGCCCGGCAGATTTCACGCAAGAATGTCGGCTCACGCATTATTCTTGTGGCGATGGAAGATATTACTGAGCGAAATTGGGCGGCAGGCGAACGAACCCGGATTGAGCAGATATTGCAGAATCAGAACATTGAACTGGAGCGCGCCACGGTTGTTGCAGAAAAAGCCAATCTTGCCAAATCGGATTTCCTCGCCAGCATGAGCCATGAACTACGCACGCCCCTCGGGGCGATCCTTGGTTTTGCCCAACTGCTGGAATCCAGCAATCCACCGCCGACACCGACCCAGACGCGAAGCATCGATCAAATTCTCAAGGCCGGATGGTACCTGCTGGAACTTATCAATGAAATTCTCGATCTGGCCCAGGTCGAGTCTGGAAAGCTGTCCTTGTCTCTTGAACCGGTCTTGCTGAGCGAAGTCATGCTCGAATGCGAAGTTATGATCGAACCTCAGGCCAGGGAACGCGGTATCAGGGTGGATTTCAGCCACTTTGAAACGCCCTGCTTTGTCGAGGCCGATCGTACCAGGGTCAAGCAAGTGCTGATCAACCTGCTTTCCAACGCGATCAAATATAACCGGGAGGAGGGAAGCGTTAGTGTGGCCTGTACCCGGTGCGACGCGGGTGTCATCCGCATCAGCGTTAAGGACACTGGCGCGGGGCTGGCTCCCGAACAACTGGCGCAGCTCTTTCAGCCCTTCAATCGTCTGGGACAAGAAGCCACCATTGAAGGAACCGGTATCGGCCTGGTGGTCTGCAAGCGGTTGGTCGAATTGATGGGGGGTAAGATCGGCATGGAAAGCCGCGTCGGCGAAGGAAGCGTCTTCTGGTTTGAGCTTAACCCGGCGGCGGAAATCGCCTGCAGTGACCATAGCGTCCCCTTATTGACGACGGTCCTCCAGGCACAGGCTCAAAGGGATCCTCAAATATCCACCCTCCTCTACGTCGAGGATAATCCGGCCAATCTGATGCTGGTCGAGGATATAGTTGCACAGCGCCCCGACATCCGGTTTGTGAGTGCGCGAAATGCTATTCTCGGTATCGAGATGGCGCGCACCTTGCTGCCGGATGTGATTCTGATGGACATCAATCTGCCGGGAATCAGTGGTCTCGAAGCATTGAAAATTCTGGTGGATGACCCCACCACCGCCAATATTCCGGTGATTGCCCTGAGCGCCAACGCCCTTCCCCGCGACATTGAGAAAAGCCTGGAGGCCGGTTTCTTTCAGTATCTCACCAAGCCGATCAAGGTCAAAAAGTTTATGGATATTCTCGACCTCGCATTAAACTTTTCCGGGACACAAGCGTCCGGGTCTGCGCAGAAAGATATTTTTTGATGAATACCGAGTTAGACATTCTTGCAGCCAGCATTCTGATCGTCGATGATCAGGAAACCAACATCAGCCTTTTGAAGCAGATGCTGCAAGAGACTGGTTACACCGATATTTCCTTCACCATGGACCCGCAGGGCGTTTGCGCTCTTCATCGCGAGCATAATTATGATCTGATTCTCCTCGACTTGCAGATGCCTGGCATGGACGGGTTCGAGGTGATCGCGGAACTCAAATCTGACAATCCCGGCAAATACCTGCCGGTTCTGGTCATTACCGCCCACCCCGACCACAAACTGCAGGCGCTGCAAACCGGCGCAAAAGACTTTATCAGCAAACCCTTTGACCTGGTCGAGGTCAAGACCCGCATCCATAACATGCTGGAAGTGTGCCTGTTATACAAAACTCTCGAAAACTACAGCAAAGAACTCGAACAAACGGTTCAGGAACGGACGCAAGCTGTGCTCAAGGCCAATGAGCTGCTGCTGGCAGAGATTCAGGAACGCAAGGAAGGCGATGCTTCCCTCCAGCGGGCACTGACGGAAATCAAAGACCTGAAGGATCGGCTGCAGGCCGAGAATATTTACCTGCGCAAGGAAGTTGCCGGCCAATACAACCGCGGAGAACTTATTGGCCAAAGCGACATTCTGGCCGAGGTTTTTTCCCAGATTCAGCAGGTTGCGCCCATGCAGGCGACCGTGCTCCTCCTCGGCGAAACCGGAACCGGCAAGGGGGTGGTGGCGCGCGCCATTCACAGCAACAGTTTGCGCAAGAACCGGCCATTGATAACCGTTAACTGCACGACCCTGCCGACCAACCTGATTGAAAGCGAGCTTTTCGGTCGCGAGAAAGGGGCATTCACCGGAGCTGATGCCCGGCAGATGGGGCGCTTCGAACTGGCCGACGGCGGCACAATTTTTCTCGATGAAATCGGCGAGATGCCGCTGGATCTCCAGAGTAAACTCCTGCGTGTTCTTCAGGATGGCGAGTTCGAGCGCTTGGGGAGCTCCCGCACCCTGAAAGTCGATGTGCGGATTATCGCAGCCACTAACCGTAACCTGGAGGAAGAGGTGCGCCAGGGCCGATTCCGAAAAGATCTTTTCTACCGGCTTAATGTTTTCCCTATCACCTGCCCGCCATTAAGACAGCGCAAGGAAGACATCCCTCTGCTGGTTCAGCATTTTGTTGAAAAATTTAACAAGAAGATGGGCAAGAAAATCGAGACACTGTCAAAAGCGACCCTGAGCACCCTGCAGCAATACAGCTGGCCCGGCAACGTGCGCGAGCTGGAAAGTATCATCGAACGAGCGGTCATCACCAGTCAGGGGACGACACTTCAGGTTTTGGGCCGATTCGATATGGCTGAAACAACCGAGGTATTATCAGGGGATCAGCTTAAATCTCTTGCCGAGATGGAACATGATCACATTCTCCATGTCCTCGGACAGACCGGGTGGCTGATCGATGGGAAAAACGGGGCCGCACTTATTCTTGGCCTCAATCCAAGCACCCTGCGTGCCCGGATGCGAAAATCCGGAATTCTGCGACAATATAAATGACAGACTTTCACCACATCACAATAAAAAAGCCGGCCGGGCATTGAGGGCTCCCGGTCGGCTTGCATTTATTTTGGGTATTTACTGGTTGCTATCGGCTTGATGAGTATTGCTGGGAAAATAGCTGAGAAATATTATTTCTTCTCGGTTTTCAGCGGATCTTTGTTATCGATCTTTTTATTTTTATTCATGTCTTGCATCATCGGGCTCGGGGTATTACTACCCTGACCCTGTTGCTGACCATCTTCCCAATAGGGGGACACACCATAAAACTCATGGATTTCCCGGCTTTGGTTGTCTTTGGTCAAAGCTTCTTCGATATCACCTTCAGGAACTGCGTCCATGGCGACGATTGAAGACCACGGCATAGCCTGTCAGCAAGCGCCGCATGAAAGTGGCAAGCTTGGTCGACTGGGGACGAAGAAGTA
>JAACTI010000348.1 GCA_009993495.1 Deltaproteobacteria bacterium
TGGTCTTAATCTGCCCTCTGTCCTCTGGGTTTATGCCGTCCTCTGTTTTTCCTTGCCTCCATCCCCATTTCTTCGTATAATCCCCGCATTCCGACCGCCCGGGCCTGATTTCGCTTCACGGCCCCGGCCGGCGGGCTTGCTGTCAGGCCATATAACAGAGGGGGATTGGTTCTATGAGACCGTCGGATATCTTATTGGCGAGGCCGTAAGATCTAAGATGGTTTTTTTGTTTTTGGGTAAAGTTCCTGATTCACGATTCAAGGCCGGACACTGGTGACGTTTACTTGGTCGGTAGTTGAGAGGAGGCTCGCTTTGTCACGCACGAAAATTACTAAGGAGGTCATCGAATAATGGCTGGATCGACGTTTCAGACAAACCCTTTTGACCTGAACAAACTTCTCGACTACTGCCATAGCGGCGTACTTCAATTGCCGGATTTTCAGCGCAGTTGGGTTTGGGATGAAGATCGCATCAAGAGTTTGATTGCTTCAATCTCGCGAGCTTTTCCTGTTGGCGCTTTAATGACCCTCGATAGTGGGGGGGAGGTGAATTTCAAGCCTCGACCTATTGAAGGAACACCGGTTGCGGCGAAACAGAACTCCCCTCATTCCTTACTGCTTGATGGCCAGCAACGGATGACGTCGCTTTATCAGTCTACCCTGCGAGGAAAGGTCGTAGAGACGGTTACCACGAAAAAGAAGAAAGTAAAACGCTGGTTTTATATCGACATCCGAAAATCGCTTGATCCTTCCCATGATCGCGAAGATGCGATCATCGGCGTACCAGAGGATCGAATTGTGCGAATCGATTTCGGACGTGAAGTTGTTTTAGATCTTTCATCTGCCGAGCAGGAATACGCTTGTCTTATGTACCCTGTTTCCCAAGTCTTTGATTGGGACAAGTGGCAAGACGGCTTCGACAAGCATTGGCGCGGAGACGATAATGAGAGCATTCGTGAAGAGTTCCGGACTTTTAAGCGTCTGGTTCTGGAGAATTTCAAATACTACCGAGTGCCGGTGATTGCACTAGATCGATCGACTTCTAAGGAGGCTGTATGTGTTGTCTTCGAGAAGGTAAACACTGGAGGTAAGGCGCTCGACGCGTTTGAGCTGGTTACAGCGATGTATGCTGCCGCAGGCCATGAATTGCGAAAAGATTGGTACGGGGATGACGGGGCAAAAGGGCGGCATCGGCGTTTTGCAGAAACTCTTCGGCCCGCAGGTTTAGATACCGGGATCATCGCCAATGTTGCCAATACTGATTTTCTCCAGGCCGTTTCGCTTTTTCATACGCGTGACCTACGACGTTCGGCAGAGACTGCCGGAAGAAAAGGCAAGGAATTGCCAGCCGTTACAGGCAATCGACAGGCTTTGTTGAACCTGCCTCTTGAAGCATACAAGCGATATGAGGCGCAGGTAGAGCGTGGCTTCGTACAGGCGGCGAAGTTCCTTCACATGCTGCACATCTATCGTATTTTTGATCTTCCCTATCAGTCTCAAATCATACCGTTGGCAGCCATTCTGGCCGATATTGGTGATGCTTGGGAGCACGAGGCGAACCGGGCGATGTTGGTACGGTGGTACTGGAACGGCGTTTTCGGTGAACTCTACGGTTCGGCGGTTGACACGCGCATTGCGCGAGATTTTATGGAAGTACCTGCTTGGCTGAAGGGGGGCTCCAAACCTTCAACGGTGAGCGAGACCATGTTTCGTGCTGATAGATTGAAGACCATGCGCATGCGCCTGTCTGCTGCATACAAGGGCGTTAACGCCCTCTTGATGAAGGAAGGTGCGCAGGATTTTCGTTCAGGCCAGAAATTCGATCACACGATCTTTTTCGGCGAGAATGTCGACATCCATCACATCTTCCCGCAAGACTGGTGCAAGAAAAAGAATATCAAGCCGCATGTCTATGATTCCATAATCAACAAGACCCCGCTTTCCTACCGGACGAATCGGATCATTGGTGGTTCCGCACCATCCGAATACCTTGCTAAATTGGAGAAAGGCGATACGACAACGCCATCAATCAAACCCGAGAGACTCGATACCTATCTCAGATCTCATCTGATTGACCCATCGTTTCTGCGCTCCGATAGATTTGCTGATTTCATGGTGGACCGACAGAAACGACTTCTGGCACTAATCGAGCAAGCTACCGGAAGAGCAGCCTATATGGGTGATGTTCAGGAAGAAGGCGAGGATGTTGAGGCCGATGAGGACACTGTTGAAGCCGAACTGACAATCGCAGCGGAATGACTAAAAATGGGATCAGCCCTTGGCATAGGCCATTCTAATAGGCTTTGGTAATGGCTTTGGGGTCATGGTAATGGCTTTGGGGTCAGACCTACAGTGCGACCGGGCAAGGTCGTATCATCCAGCG
>JAACTI010000062.1 GCA_009993495.1 Deltaproteobacteria bacterium
AAGAAGTTTAGGCGATATTAAAAAAGGTTCACGATGTTATGATATTTTTTTAGTTCACGATGTTATGATATAAACCCAGTAATCCTGAATTTGATGTATCTGTTTACGCCCGCAGGCTGAAAGACGTACGCACGAAAGAATTCAAATACATCTGGGCATCCGACGGTAGGGACGAACTGTATAATTTAAAGATAGATCCTGGAGAACTGAACAATTTAATTAAAAGTCAACCTGAAAAGGCGAAGGAGTTGAAAACAATCCTGATGGGTTCTTTGGGCTTGTCCGAAAAAACAGAAGATCAGGCAAAATAGAGAATTATCCTGAAAGGAGGTCCGGAATGCCAAGATATCAGCCGGTAACCATTTTTGTTCTTTTTCTTATTATCCTTGTGTTATTTTGTGAACCGGTTTTTGCCTATATTGATCCTAAAACAACTTCTCCCGTCTTCGGGGTGCTGGCCCCTTCGCTTTTGATCCTGCTCTTTTTTCTTGGATTGGTGCTTTTTTTTCTTGGTTTCCTGTTCCGACCTTTCCGGAGGTTTTTCAGGTTTCTCTTTGACAAGGTTAGAGGGCGTTCCGATTCGGAAATGGATGGGCCATCGTCCTGAACCGGGTTATCCCACCATATTTGAGTAAGAAATAGGCGGAAGACAAAGCGTATGGCGAAGGTGCTTTTTCTACAGAATATGCCGTTTGAATATATGGGTCCCATGTACCTGTCCGCTATGTTAAAGGCCCATGGACATCAATGCCGATTATACATCCTAAGCGAGCATAAAGATTATTTAGAGAAAATGAATGAGTATGATCCCGACCTGATCGCCTTCTCGACCATGACCGGACCGCACAAGTGGGTCCTTAAAACCGCGGCGAAGATCAAGGAGGAGGTCGAGAAACCCATCATACTGGGCGGGCCGCACCCCACCTTTTTCCCCGAGATCATTCAGGAACCCTGTGTGGACATGGTCTGTGTAGGGGAAGGTGAATATACTCTCTTGGAACTTGCCGACAAATTGGATGCGGGTGAAGATATCTCCAACATCCAAAACCTCTGGGTCAAGAAGAATGGTCAAATTGTACAAAATGATCTGAGGCCCTTGGTAGAAGACCTGGATGAGCTCCCTTTCCCCGACAGAACCCTTTATGACGACTGCAAACTTCTCCGGTCTGTTCCGGCCATGAAGTTCTTGACTGGAAGAGGGTGCCCCTATCGGTGTACGTTTTGTTTCAATCACAAATTCAACGAGCTTTATAAAGGATTGGGCCGCCGGTTTCGAAAACGAAACATAGACAGCCTGATCCGGGAAATAAACGAGACGGCGGATCGATATGCGCTGAAACTGGTTCGCTTTCCGGACGATACCTTTACCGGGGACCGGCGCTGGCTGTTGGATTTTCTGCAGCGCTATAAAGACGGAATCAATCTTCCATACACAGGGCTGGCACGGGCCAATGAAATGGATGAAGAGGTGGTTCGGATGTTGAAGACCTCGGGCTGCCTGAATGTCTATTTTGGAGTGGAAACGGGCAATGAAAAAATGAGAAATGAAATATTGAAAAAAAATCTGACAAACGAACAGATCATCAATGCTGCGAGATTATTGAGGAAGCATAAGGTCAAATTCGGAACATATAACATGTTCGGTCTTCCCCATGAAACACTTTCCATGGCTTACGAAACTATTGACTTCAACAGGAAACTGAAACCGGACTATACAATCAACAACGTCTTCCAGCCGTATCCCAAAACGGAAATTGCAGGCTATGCCGCGGAACACGGCCTTCTGAATCCGAACACGGACTACCTGGACACCATGAATGAGGGGAGCATCCTCCATGGAGAGGAGATCGACCGGTTGGTAAACCTCTGCCGTTTCGCCGCGATGGGGGTTCGGTACCCGCTGCTCTTGCCTTTGATCAAGGTTCTCATCCGCTTTCCGCCGAACCGACTCTTTAAAATGGTTTTCGATCTGAGTAGCGCGCCCGCCATGAAAAGCAACCTGAACCTGAACTGGGTTAATCTCCTGCGCTGGGGAATCAAGCTTCGAAAGATCACCTGATCATCGGAATCTACCATGAGAACAACGCTCGGGCAGTTGTTACCGAGGGGACATGGAAAAGAATAAAAAGCATGGAAAGGCAGATCGCACGTGGCCGTCCGGTCTTGCGACGGTGATCGCTGTTTCCCTGGTCTATGGACTACTGGCCATTCTCGTGGATTTTCTGCTCTCTCTCTGGGCGGGGGGCACGGGAGTGATTCCCTCGCTTCTGATGACCTTCCGGTCCTGCGGACTCGTGATGGGATCCGTGGTCTTGTTCATCCTGCCTGTGTTGGGTGTGGTCCGTCTCCGGGATCGGCTCACCACCGGCAGAATCGACGTTTCTCTGGAGCAGGCGGTCCTGTTTGGATCAGGGGCATTTGCCGTAATCTTTTTATGGATGTTCAACAGATTCTACGATAAATTTGCAGCTCTTGTAGCTGCCGAGGTTGTTGGCGGAACCGCGGCTGTGGTCTTGGGGTGGCTGTTTTACAGGTTCCTGCAATCCCACGACAGGTGGCGGCGGCCGGCGGGCATGAGCAAGAAAGCCGTGATCCTGGGTACGGTAGGGGTCCTGGTGCTTTTCGGTCTCTCCTTTCTGCATCCCAAGACCTCCCTCGTCGCACGGACGGGGGTACCGGGGACGGCCTCCTCAGATCGTGCCAATATCCTACTTATTGTGCTGGATACGGTTCGGGCCGACCGGTTATCCCTCTACGGCTATCCGTTGAAAACAACCCCCTTCCTGGATGAGATGGCCCGGGAGTCGGCGGTATTCAACAACGCTTTTGCAGCGTCTCCGTGGACACTTCCGTCCCACGCCTCTCTTTTCACGGGGTTATATCCCAGCCAGCACAATACGCACGCCGAACATTTCTGGTTGGACGATGACTTCCGGACCCTGGCTGAAGCGCTTCATGATCACGGCTATCAGACCGTGAGCTTTTCAAACAATGATTATGTGACGTCCTACCACAACTTGGTTCAGGGATTTGAGCGATCCTGGTACAAGAGGCATTGGACTGACGAGACCCCGATGGCGGCAGGCGGCCTGGGCAGCTCCGCCGCCGCCTTTTACGGCTGGATCTGGTG
Source organism: Deltaproteobacteria bacterium (assembly GCA_009993495.1). GTDB lineage: Bacteria > Desulfobacterota > Desulfuromonadia > Desulfuromonadales > Geopsychrobacteraceae > Geopsychrobacter. The sequence continues at coordinate 3,131 of JAACTI010000062.1, forward strand.
GCGCTTCGAGGAACATCTGCTTGCAAGGATCCTTCAAAATCCTACAGCCATTTGGAGTTATCCCACCGCGGCGGAGACGAACAAGGCGGTGGGCCAGTGGCTGGATGTCGGTCGTGATCCGGCCCGGCCCTTCTTTGTTTTCATCAACTATATGGACGCCCATCTCCCCTACAATCCCGATGAGGCCACCGCCCGGCTCTTTCTTCAGGGCGACGATTTTGAGGCATCCTTTCAGAAGAGGCTCCGTTTCCCATCGGTGGACGCCTGCCTGGACCCCTCCGCCAACGGCTATTCCGAAGATGATTTCCGTATTGTCGGTGCCCTGTACGACGCCTGCATCCTCACGCTGGACCGGGAGCTGGAGAAGCTCATGGGGAGGATGAAAGAGATGGGGCTTCTGGAGGAGACGCTGATAATCATCACTTCGGACCACGGAGAATACCTCGGGACCCGGAATCGCCTGGCGCACGGGCTTGGCCTGCATCAGGAGCTCCTTCACATTCCCCTGATTGCTCGATATCCGAGACTTTTTGAGGGCGGGACACGTTATGATACCGTGGTCACCCACGTGGATATTCCGGAGACCATCCTGGCATTCGCCGGGATCCAGGAGCGCCCGTCCGGCCAGCCGGAAACGCAGGTGCTATATGATTCGCAGAACGCGACCCGGGAGTACGTGTTTGGGGAATCCCGGTTTCCGCTGAACTTGCTGGTTAACGCCCCCTTGCGGGAGGACCATTCCCATTTGTTTGTGGAGCAAAAGGTTATCCGCAACCGGACCCATAAGCTGATCTGGAAGTCTCGCGGGGAACCCGAATTTTATAATATCCTCACCGACCCTCTGGAACTCGATGACCTTTTCGTCAACGGCAGAGAGAAAGAGCGCTTCGAGGAAATGCAAAAGACATTGGCGCTCTGGATGAAGGCGCTTCCACATTCCTGCAACGACGCTCCCGACCGCCAGAGTCACTCGAAGAAGGAAAACCGGGATCTGTTGGAACGCCTGCGAGCGATCGGTTACGTCAATTGAAAAATATGGAAAGAAACTTCCTGAATTGGCAGATTGGATATTTTTTAACCCTTCCTTGGGATCACAAGAGCAAGAATCCCAATGCGGAGGGGCATTCGGCTCCATGAAATGAGAAAAGGAGGTGTCCTCTCTCATGTTGACCCGTGAATTGTCTTTGCCGAGGGCCGGGGAAGAGTACCTTCTCGGAAAAGGAGAGGCCTCTCTTGTTATTCTTCTCTTTCTCCTGGTCCTTTCTCTCTACTCTATGAATCTTTCCAGATCTGCCATCACCCCGGACAGTGCCGGTTATCCTCTGGTATCGGAGCAGCTGCTTCCAGGATGGATGGATGGAAAGCCGGCTTATATCTGGATGGGAAAGCTCGTTTTCGAGGGCTGGAACTTTTTTTCCCGATCCAGAGAAACCTTACTAAAAACTTTTGCATTCTATTCTGCGCTGTTTGGTGCCATGGCGGCCATCAATGTCTATTTCATTTTCCGAGCTCTCTTTGCCAGAAGATATCTGGGGGGGATGGTCTCTTTACTTCTGGCTTTTTCTCCCATGTTTTTTTATTCGGCCGTTACCATAGAAGTTTACATGTTTAATATTTTTTGGGTGACACTCACCGTTCTGTTTTGGCTAAGAAGAAGATTTATCTTATGGGGTGTTGCCTGGGGATTGTCCCTTTCTTCCCACATTACTTCTCTATTCTTGTTCTTCCCCTTCGCGTTCTCTCTGCTTTCCTCTCACGATAGGATTGAGTGGAAAAGAATTTTATTGGGAAGCTGTGTGACCTTCATTATCCTTGTGGCAGCCTATGGCTGGGTGCTCAGCTTTTATAGCAGTATACCCGCCTTTATAGAATTTTACGGATCCATAAGCCGGAATGAGTATCTGCGGTACCCCACCCCATCGTGGTTGGTTCAGAGCTTGAAAGGGTTCAAAGAAATTTCGGCCATATATTTTGTTTTTTCCTTAGGCGTCATTGTGTGCGTCCGAAAGCAGTGGCGAAAAGCACTCCCCGCATTGATTCTATTTCCATTGGTCATTCTGTATTTCAATTTTTATAGGCATAATATTTTTCTGCTGTGCAAGAGTTGCGGCTATCTCTTGACTTTTCTATGCCTGGCCGCAGCCTTTCTGCTCTATGCCAGGAAAGAGAAAAGAAAACAACTGTACTTTCTCCTTCTGTGGCTGTTCCCCTACGTCGTATTGTTTCTGGGGTGGATACAGGATGGAGGACAATTTTACCTGTACCTTGTACCCGCAATGTCCCTAATCACAGGGGGGCTTTTTGATGAATTGCTTCGGAGAAACGGTTTGACTATGCGGGATGGGAGCCATGGTTCCCCTCGGAGCTTGATGAGGTCAAGAATCTATCTCGCTGTGGTCGTTTTTCTTTTGACGTTATTAGGTGGTCTCTATCAGAAAGTGGCTACCATAAGATGGTATCATAATTATTTAAGCCCCTCAGACCAATATGCCCTGCAAATCAAGGACAAAATACCTTCAAAGAGTGTTGTAGGCGCAGGCTGGATGAACCCGATCATTCGCTTTTATGCACCAGGCCTTCAGACTTTAGGGTTTCCATTTCTGGGTATACCCTTGGATCTATTTGATTTTCAGTTCATGAGCACCATTCAACAATCGCTCAAGGCGGGGAGGAATGTCTTTGTAACCAAAGAGTGGCTCTCCCAGCGGAATGATGTAAAGACGAAATTATCCCGTAAAAAAATTGAGCGGAATTTTATCCTGATCAAGATTAACGATGATATTTACCAGGTCGTTGCCAGGGAACAGGTCAGCCACTGAACGCCCGGCATATTCCCGTGGACAAGACTCAGCTCATATGACTAGTTCAACTATTCCGCGGCAAAACTCTTTCCCATGGACGTTCTCTTATCGTTGGAGCAGAACGGCACGGTTCCAGCTGTTTGGACTTTTTCTCCTTGTCTTGGGGGTTCGTATCATTGCTTTTTCCTTTTCTCAGAACTTCGCGTACGATGCTGTCGACAGAATTGCCCTTGCGCAACGCTGGCTTGAACACCCCTTCTTTATCACCGACGCATGGCTGCCGCAACAACATACTATTATGCCCATTTATCTTATTGGAATCGCCATGGGTCTCTGGAAGGATCCTTTTATAACACCAAGAGCCGTCAGCCTGGTCTTGGGGAGCCTATCGGCGGTCCCCTTTTTCTTATTGGTAAGAATACTGTTTGACAGAACGACAGCCGTTTACTCAACCTTACTTTTCGCCGTATTCACCCTGCACGTTCAATGCAGCGTCGTCGCTTCGAGCGAAGCCCCATTTATTTTTTTTATGCTCTTTTGCCTTTATTTCCTTTTCCGCTTTAAAGAGACCGAGAAGATTAGAACCCTGATCTCCTCGGCGCTTTTTCTGAACGCGGCATGCATGACCCGATACACCGGGTGGATATATATTCCTCTGCTGTGCTGTCTGGTGCCGCGAAACATGGACGATCTCAAACAGGCCGTTCTCCTCAGGAGCAAGACTACAGGCTATCTCTTCTTGTTCGGTCTGCTCTCTTCAGCATTCCCCTTGTTCTGGATGATCGGGAATTATTCAACGTTCGGCGATCCTCTTTATCCCATCCATATCACCACGAATTATACGTTGAACCTGATCAAGTACACCTTCATCAACATCGATCCCCTTATGAAGGCCATGGGATATCAGCTTTATTATCTTGCCTATTGGCCTGGAGTGATATTCTTGAGCATGACCCCGGTTATCGCTCTCTTTGCCTTCTTCGGCATGGCTTACTCGATCTATCGGCGGCAGCATCTCAGCTTGATCATACTTTTTGCTGGGGTCTATCTCTATTTTGTATATAAGATTATGACAAAGACATTCATATTGCTGCCGAGATTTACCTTGGACTCGACCATCTTGATCCTTCCTTTTGCCGTAGTGGGGATCAATAAGTTTCTTTCTTATTTTGATAGGAGTTGGAAGATACTTTTAACGGGCTTCATATCCGTGAGTGTCATCGCAAGTGTATCGGCCATTGTGTGGTTAAGTGAGACTGACGCCTCACCCCTTGGGTCTATGCTTTCAAAGGTCTCCCCACTGTCGCGGTTGAGCGGTTTTCAGGAAGATATCATATCCTTTTTAAACGTGCATACCACTGCTCAAGACAAGGTCATTCTGGATCACGATAAGTACTGGGCAGAAAAGGAAATCATGTTCTATTCCCATTTGCAGGCCGGTCAGTTTGTCGCAAATCTTGAGGATCTCAGAAGCGAGGAGAAATTTTTGAAGATCATAGATCATGAGAGACCAAAGTATCTCATCTATAACCATGAAGGTTTTCTGCCTGCCATACTCAATGGGTCTCGGAAAGACCAAGTAGGGCAGAGCCATGGCCTTCGGTTTCAGCCCGTATATACAGCTAATCCCTATCTTATCTATAGAATCGAATATGGTGGTTCTGATCAATGACGGCATGGAGAAGCAAAAGATGAGAAAACATAAAGTGGTGATCATGGGCGGCGGTCCTGCCGGACTGACCGCGGCCTATTCCCTGGTTCAAAAGGGATACGAGGTGATCCTTCTTGAGCAGGAGATGCAGGTGGGCGGACAGTCTAAGACCATTCATTATAACGGCTACCAGTTTGATTTGGGAGGACACAGGTTTTTGTCGGCCTATGATGATGTCCTGTCTCTGGTAAAGAACCTCCTCGGAGAGGAACTCGGCACTGTGCCACGGAAAAGCAGCATTCTCTTTGACGGCCGTCTGATTCGTTACCCGTTGAAACTGGAAGATGTCCTGAGGAAAATGAAATTATCCGTATCCGCGAGAGCCGTCATAGACTACTGCTGGGAGAAATTGAAAAACATGATTAAGGAAGGCCCAGAGGAATCCTTCGAGGGATGGACACGAAAGAGATTTGGAAAAACATTGTATGATATCTATTTCGGCATGTATACGGAAAAAGTCTGGGGAGTCTCCCCCAAGACGATCTCTGCGGATTGGGCAAGAAAAAGAATTACAAGTGTTAACCTGATGGAGGTTATGAAATCATTAATTGGTCTGAAGAAACAACAAGGGGTATTCGAATGCAGCGAATTTTACTATCCGTCACAGGGGATAGGCAGAATATATGAGAAGCTTGCCGAGTCCGTGATTGCAATGGGCGGCACGATTCATCTGGGTTCGAAAGTATCTGAAATCACTCTTGGCCAGGGCGGAAAAATTGCAAGCGTCGGGTATGAGAGATCGGGGGACCACTGCGAAACCTCCGGAGACTGGGTTGTTTCTACCATACCTTTACCCGAGTTTATTTCAGCGATCAGGCCGGCGCCGAGTGAAAAGATCCAACAAATTGCCAGGTCGTTGCCCAACAGATGTTTGAGATTTGTTGCCTTACTGGTAGACCGATCACAGATTACGGACAATCTCTGGATACATGTTCCGGAAAAGCACATCCGTTTTTTTAGAATTCAAGAGTTTGGAAACTGGAGTCAAAAAATGGTGCCTGAAGGCAAGACAGTTCTGCTCTGCGAATTCGCGTGCAACAAGGAAGATTCCTTATGGAACATGGAAGAGGAGCGCTTGAAGGAGATATGCATTCAGGACCTGGAAAAACTCGGCATGATCAACAGGGCGGAAGTGTTGGAGTATAGGGTTGAGGCGCTTGAATATGGATATCCTCTGTATTCACTCGATTATAAAGAGAAACTCGAGATTCTGTATGATTACCTCCTGAGCATTCCAAACATTGTTGCTCATGGCAGGCAGGGCCTATACAGGTATGACACCATGGACCACGCCATGAAGACGGGCATGATTGCCTCCGCTATCGTCGCAGGAGATCTGCCTCGGAAGGAATTGATAAGAACTTCTGAAGTAACGGACCAGTATTAAGGAAAGAACGATAAGCGATGAATCAGAGACTGACTGTCATTCTCAGTGTTATACTCGGGCTCCTGTTGATGGGCATCTGGCTGTATATCGTGGATTTTGATGCCATGCTCGTGATATTAAAACAGGTAAAAATACTGTTTATTTTCCCCCTGGGAGCATGCTTCATCTTAATCTATTTTCTCAGAAGCCTGCGCTGGAAAATTATTTTATCACCTGTGGAAAAGATCACGATAACGGAGTCCTTTCATCTGTGTATGACAAACTATTTCGTCAATTTTCTCATTCCTGTTCATGCAGGGGAAGTTGCAAAGAGTTATCTCCTGAAAAAGATGAAAGGAACCCCGATTTCAAAATCGTTATGGACGGTCTACCTGGATAAAGTATCCGATCTGTTGCCGGTTTTTTTACTTGTGGTTGCAACCCCATTTCTGACAAAACAGATAAACAACGCGATCTACTTGGCCTCTACAATCTTATTGTTGGTTCTGTTATTCTTAATTTTTTCCCTGATGTTTTTTATTCATAAGAAAGATAAGGCCTTATCCTGCTCTGAACGGATCTTTTTCTTTTTACCCGGCAAGTTCAAAATCCAGCTCAGAAATTCTATGAGTCTTTTCCTGGACGGATTATCATCGATCCCCCGATTGTCGAGCAGGCTGTTGGAAATAACAGGGTTGACCCTTCTGGCGCTTATTGTCCATTCCTTTTTCATGTGGTTGTTCTTTTATGCCTTCGGGATCAGCTTGCCTGTACTCACCGTATTTGTAGGGTACCTGTTATTGAACGCCTCTTTTATTTTGCCTGCACCCCCGGGATTTGCAGGAAGTCTGGAACTGATATTTATTTTTATTTTCAGCTATCTTTACGGTTATGACAAAAATATAGTGAGCGCTGTTGCTGCCTCGTCTCATGTTGTCACTGCAATCTTGTTCGGCCTGATCGGCTTTTGGTCCATTGCGCACATCGGTACGAAATTGTCAACCGTTCTTAAGATAGAATCAGAAAATAGGATGAGTTTATGAATAACAGGCAGGATTACAATGAGAAGGAGGAGGGATGAACCGGTTCCAGACATTCACGGAGTTTTTAACGGCGACAAGCGCGCATATACCTGTCTTCGAATTTATAATAAACTTGATATTTGCCGGACTGCTGTCGTACATACTCAGCCGAATATATATAAAATACGGCAATAGTTTGTCCAACAGAAAATTATTCGGGAAGAACTTCTTCCTGCTGACCATGACGACAATGATGATTATTTCAATTGTCAAATCGTCTTTGGCCTTGTCATTGGGACTTGTGGGCGCGCTTTCGATCGTAAGATTTCGTGCGGCCATCAAGGAGCCCGAGGAGTTATCCTATTTGTTTCTTGCTATCGGGATTGGATTGGGATTTGGCGCAAACCAGGGAGTCATCACAACCATAGCTTTCTTTATTATTGCAGGGGTGATTGTACTCAGGAAGGCTTTTTCACGAAAAGAGGAGAATCAGAACTTGTATCTGACCGTGTATAATCATAAACCCAAGGAGGTGGGAATCGAACAGATTGTGCGGACCCTCCAAGAACATAGCGCAGGAGTTAATCTGAAAAGATTTGATGAGACGGATGAACTCTTTGAAGCATCATTTTTAATAGATTTTCGGGATTTTGAGCAGCTCAATGAGGCAAAATATGCACTGCAAAAACTGGAAGGCTCCCTGAAAATCAGCTTTCTGGACAACAAAGGAATCATCTAAGTGATTATCAAAGAGTCAAAGAATCGCCGGAAAAACTTGGACCCTCTTCTTAGGGTCCTCATTGGACATAGAGTGAGTATGGTAATCGTGGTCTTGGGTCTTTATACAGGTTTGTTTTTTTTCCTGGGCGCTCAGGCCCATAAGTCAGGGCTTATATCAAAAGTGATGAAGACCGTGTCAAGAGACAGCATTGAAACAGTTCACAATTACATCATGGGACTTACAGCCGGCCCTGAACGCATGATCATCGACATTAAACACACAGATTTTGAAAAGCTAAGATATAAGCGCGATCTGGCCTTGAAGGCAGGCATTCTCACTACCGATCAGGAAAATTACGTTCCGGCAAAGATAAGGTACGGGGACAAGACGATCAAGGTGAATCTGCGCTTAAAAGGAGACAATTTAGATCATCTAATGGAAGACAAGTGGTCATTCAGGATTAAAGTGAGCGGTGATAATACATTTCTGAGAATGAAACAATTCTCCATACAGCATCCGAAAACAAGAGATTATATTTACGAATGGCTTTTCCATCAAACGGCTCTTAGAGAAGGTTTGATCGCACTCCGATACAAATTCATTAACGTGGTCATTAATGGCAAGGACTACGGGATTTACGCTCTGGAAGAGAACTTTGAGAAGAGACTGATTGAAAACAATCAACGACGAGAAGGCCCCATCATCAAGTTTGATGAATCACTTTTCTGGGCGGAACGATTGGATTTTAAGGATTTTATACAGAGCGGCCGTGTCTCGCGATCGCTGCCCGGAATAGGAAGTTATACCTCCAATCCTATCGACATGTTTCAGACAGGCAAAACGACAAAGGATTCCTTGCTTTTTAACCAATATATGATCGCCCAGAACCTGCTGGAGCAGTTCCGGAGGGGCCGTCTCCCGTCCAGTCAAGTCTTCGAGGTGAATGGATTTTCGAGGTATATTGCATTATGTGATCTCTTTGGAACAAACCACTCACTGCATACGAATCAGTTTAGATTTTATTACAATCCTGTGTTGTCCTTATTGGAGCCCATCCCATTTGATATTAATGATATTGAGATCAGTAAAAAACTGACTAAATTGGCAGGGACATATACAGAACAGGATGATACGTTGTGGGACGGCGGCGGCCGGGCTTTGTTTCTATCGCAGTTATTCAAGGACAATTCATTCTGGGAAGCTTATGTCAATGCACTGGAGAGATTTTCAGATCCATCCTATCTGGACATCCTTTTCAAAGAACTGAATGATGAACTGACACGAAACCTCAACGAGATTTACAGTGAGTTCCCGTGGTATCGTTTTTCCAAGGAGATCCTGTATCAGAACCAGGCATATATCCGGAAATTTTTAAATCCTGTGAAAGCTCTCTACGCGTATTATCATAGCAGTGACAAGGAGCGGATCGTACTGGAGATAGGGAATATTCATCAAATTCCCATTGAAATTATAAGTGTTTCGTATATGGATCGCGTTCTGCTCGAACCCAAAGAGAAAGTCCTCTTGCCTCCAAAAAATTATTCCCATCCCGTCCATTATCAAAAGTTAGATGTTCCACTGCCTGTGGGCCTCCCCTGGTCTGATTCAATGGCCCGTGGTCTGAGCGTCCAATACAGGCTCTTGGGAACGGATCGATTAAGGACTGAAACGGTCTTCCCCTGGCCCTATCTGAACGATACCCTTATAGCCAAGGACGTCTTCAGGCGTGCTCCCCATGTTAATGAGAGTGATATGCTGATGGTCGATGAAAAGACGAAGAAAATCTATTTCAGATCCGGCCAATGGAGTCTGGAACAGGATCTGATCATTCCAAAAGGTTACAGACTCGTGGCAGAAGGCGGGGTACAAGTGAATTTGAAGAAGGCTGCTAAGATTATCACCTTTTCGCCGGTGACATTCATTGGGTCCGAGGAGAACCCTGTCCGTTTCTATTCCTCTGATGCATCCGGTCAAGGCATGGCTGTCCTTGCGAGCGGAGAAAGGTCCGTACTGGACTATGTCTATTTTGATCATTTGTCCAACCCATCAGAGGGAGGATGGAATTTGACCGGGGCCGTCACATTCTATGAATCCCCCGTGAAGATAACCCATTGTCAATTCACGCGTAATCGGTCAGAGGATGCCTTGAATATCGTTCGCTCCGATTTTAATATCTCGCATACGCTTTTCAGTGAAACTACATCCGATGCCTTTGATTCAGATTTCAGCAAGGGGCAAATTATCGAATCGTCTTTTATCCATTGCGGGAATGATGCCGTTGATGTATCCGGAACCAATGTGACGTTAAATCAAATTGCCATCAACGGCACGGGTGACAAAGGGTTGAGTGTCGGTGAGAATAGTCAGATGACGGCTCATCAGATCAGAATAGCGAAATCAAAGATTGCCGTTGTCAGTAAAGATATGTCCGAGTTGACGATCGAAGGGATTGAGATCAAGGAAGCAAAGATCGGATTAGCCGCTTATCGGAAAAAGCCTGAGTTCGGCGAAGCGACTATTGCAGCGTCACATCTTCAGATGAATAACGTTGAGACCCCTTATTTGATCGAAGAGGGATCCCGTCTGACCGTGGACGGCAGCAATGTGGAAACAAATCAACAAGACGTTAAGCGTATTCTTTACGGGGAGGAAGACGGTGCTTCGAATAGGTAAGGCTTGGCTCGTCTTGTTATTTCTCCTGTCTTTGCTGCCTGGACCTGCGAAAGGTGTTCAAGCGCCGGACCATGGGTTTGCCTTAAAGCGCATCTCACGGCAGGGCCTGAATCTTCCGAAAGAAAGCGACACAGTTGATAACGAGCAGAGTTCTTTGAGGAGGGGGGTCTCCTTTGTCGTTCTCTCCCACATCTATCCCTTGTTATTCGGCGGAGACCCGTCGGACATGGATCGGATGCTGAATGAGATTAGGAACTGTTCTCCCGACATCCTGATATTGACGGGTGATATTATAAAGGGTTCATGGAATGTCCGGGAATGGAAGCCGGAAATGTTTGAAGACAATGAGGCCCTGCGGGAGTCTCTGAATGCCCAGTGGGATTACGTATACTCGGTCTTTGAACGCCTTAACATTCCTGTCTGGATAGCGCCGGGCAATCACGACATCAGCAGCTATATACCGGGATATCGGGAAATAACACGTGACGTATTCAGTCACCGGGTCGGGGAGCCGTTTCACGCCAAAAGATTTGGAGACTATGATTTCATATTTCTCAATACCGTGCTTTCGGATGCAGAAAAGGAAACGTATGGTCTTGATGAAAAGCAGATCCAATGGTTGAGAGGGGGAATTGGCTCTCCTTTATTAAAGACCGGCTTTGTGTTCCTGCACCACCCTCTCTGGTATGGCGGCCTCCAAATACAACCGGGCAATGTCAACATGGAGGCCTCCGGCTGGATGCAGGAAGTTCATCCGTATCTCAGGGAAAAGGTGAAATACGTTTTCGCCGGCGATGGCGGGGACCGGTGGAACTTTCTGTTTTATGAGATACGGGATGATGTCCATTATTATGTCAACGGCTCGGGTCGAAGCGGTGTCTCCTTTCTTCATGTGGTGGCGGGGGAGGACGGGATTCAGGTCAAACCCCACTTTCTTGATATTCAATCCGTGAAACCGCAGAGAATGGATACGGAAAAGAATCTCATGCGAGTTGGTTTGAAAAAGATCGTGTTTGTTTTTCACAATAAATTCTTCTGGCTGGGTGTGATCGCGGCCTGTATCCCCCTGGGACTGACCATCTTTATTCTGATGAGAAAAACCGGATGACTACAATGCCGAGGGACCATGGGGAGTTCCGTTACGAGCGTAAGTTTGTTATTGCCCATCTGACCAGGCATGAGGTGGAGTCCTTTGTGAGATTCCATCCGGCCATGTTCTCTGAAATATATCGTCAGCGATATGTCAACAATATCTACTTTGACACGAACCAGATGAGCAATTACCATGACAATATTGATGGAAAGCGCCGAAGAATAAAGATTCGTATCCGATGGTACGATGCGCTCTTCGGAATCGTAAAAAATCCGGTTTTGGAGTTCAAGATAAAGTATGGCTTTCTGGGGCGGAAAGAATCATTCCCCCTCCCTCCCTTTGAACTAAACGATTCTTTCAACGCTCGGACCGTCGCAGAGGTGATAGAGAGATCCGATCTCCCGGAAATCAGAAAGCTGCAATGGCGTTCTTCATGCGCAACGCTTGTCAATTCCTACAAGCGGAGATATTTTGAATCGGCGGATCGGAATTACCGAATTACGATGGATACGGATCAAACATTCTATGCCGTGAATCATCATCACAACCTTTTTTTACATAGACTGACCGATGATCAACAGGTTATTCTTGAACTGAAGTACCATCGCGATATGGATGGTCAGGCCGAAAAGATTGCCGCTCACTTTCCTTTTCGATTGAGCAGAAGCTCTAAGTATGTAACCGGTTTGCAGAAATTATACCCTTGGTAGCTGAAGCAGAGCCATGTATTTTTGTTCGAATATGGCTAATGCCTGTTGGTAATTTAAGGATAGAATAGTATTATCTTCGCCTTTATCCTCTTGATAAACACTACGAGAAATAATCCTTCAGACTCGACAGCATGAGCGGTTTACATGGATCCGGATCTGAGACCTCTTCAGGATGGTGACCCGAAAAGCGTATGAAAGATAACTCCGAGCTTGTGCAACGCACGAAGGGGAAGCGACGGATGAAGAATTTATTTTTCGTGCTTGTTGCCTTTTTCATCTTTCTGGGAGTCTCGGAGGTTGTATTCAGGATGACGCACCTGTTCAATGCGAGGATCTCCTGTTCCGAGCCGGACCCTGTACTGGGCTGGCGGTTTACACCCGGGCGAAGCTATTGGTTTTATAAAGAGAATGATCATCCAATAACAGGACGGATCAACCGTTTCGGCTGGCGGGACCGGGAGTGGTCTTTAAGGCCGCCGGACGGCGTCTACCGCATAGCCGTCCTTGGAGATAGTTATGTGGAATCCTTCCAGGTGGAGACGGATCGGAACTTTCTCACTTTGACGGAAAAGGAATTCAACAAGGATCAGAACATCCGGTTGGAACTGATGAATTTCGGCCGGTCCGGATTTACTCAAACCGAGGAACTGCTTGTCCTGAAAAAACAGATCACTCAATTTTCACCGAATAGGGTCATCCTGTTTTTCCTGCCTGAGAATGATCTTACAGAGATCAGCAGAGAGACCACCTTTGAATTATTGCGTCCCTTTTACCATCTCTCCCCCAATGGGGAACTGATGCTCGATACGAGTTTTGTTGATACGCGGGAATTCAGGATCAAACAATGGATTAATTTCTTCACGCATCATTCGGCGCTGATCACCCTCATTGGAGAAAGGTATAATCTTTTACAGGCACAAGGTCTGATAAGGAAAAAAGAGAAAGAGCATGATCAAAAACGAGGCCAGGCAGAAAAGATCGAACGCTATTTGAGTCTATGTACCGACAAAGCTGATAGAACCTACCTGGAGAATTATCAGTTGAGTAAAAGATTAATACGGGCCATGGCGGATTATTGTAACGAAAGAAACATCCGATTGATGCTGGTCACCATCGATACGCCCGCTTACCTGCCTGAGATGGAAGCAAAAAATAAAGATATGGACGCGTCATTTAATGCGAATTTCTTTGAGGATGATTTGAAGAAGTTCGCGGCCTCCATCAACATAGATTATCTCGGCCTGCAAAGAATTTTCAGAGAATCTTATGAAAAGAAAAAAGTCCATTTGCATTGGGGTCATTGGAATTACCAGGGTCATCAGGTCGTTGGAAAGGCTCTTGCCGATAAATTAAGGTCAATAATAGAAAGAGAGGCGGTTCGGTGAATGCCTGCATCGTGATTCCCACGTATAATGAAGCGGGAAATATCGAGCGCATTATTGCACAAATTCTCGATCTTCATCCGGAGATTTATATCATCGTGGTAGATGACAATTCCCCCGATGGCACGGGGGCGCTTGTTGAAGCCCTGTCCCGCAAAGACCCTCGCGTTCACCTCATTCACCGGCCCCGCAAGGCCGGTCTCGGCACGGCGTATGTTGAGGGCTTCAAGCTGGCACTGGCAAAGGGCGCAGATCTGATTTTTGAGATGGATGCGGATTTTTCTCACGATCCGAGATACCTTCAGGATTTTCTGGAGGCATCGGAAAAGGCGGATCTTGTGATCGGGAGCCGCTACATCAACGGGGTTCGTGTCGAAGGATGGAAATTCAGAAGACTTCTGCTGAGCAAACTGGCCAACATGTATGTTTCGTACATTATGGTCAGACCTGTTTGGGATTTCACGGCCGGGTTCCGATGCTACCGGAGGGAAGTCCTTGAGGGGATCAATCTCGACGGCATCCGGTCCGACGGCTATGCGTTCCAGATCGAAATGACTTACTTGACATTTAAACATGGCTTTACTGTGCTTGAAATTCCCATTCTCTTCAAGGAAAGGGAATACGGGACGTCAAAAATATCCAGAAGGGTTGTATGGGAGGCGTTCTGGTTGACGCTGAAGTGCCGTGCCTCCGTCCTGGAGATCATCAAACATCTTTCATATCTTTTCAGAGATTATCGTGAATTTGTTGAGAAGAATGCAAGATCATAGGTGCGAACGTTAAGATGAAACTACGAAAAGATTTCCAGGAAAACCGATCCCCGTATTATCTGAGTTTCGTGATTGCGGTGACAATTATTATTTTGGTCAAAGACATTCACCGCGGAGAGTTCTGGTTTTCGGACGCGCCCCGGCACGCGATGGACGGTGTTTTCATATTGGATTTCATCAGGGACTTTCCCATCCTCCATTTTGTGGACTACATAGCCCAGTATTATACAAAATACCCGGCATTGAGCATCGGTTACTACCCGCCGCTCTTTGCCCTTGTGGAGGCGGGATTTTTTGCCTTATTCGGCGTCTCTGTGGTCAGCGCAAGGCTCACGGTCCTCTTCTTCGCTTTGATCGCCGTAACGTTCTGGTTCAAGCTCATCAGGCAAATCTTCAATGAAAAAATCGCTCTTTACTCCAGCATTCTGTTTATCACAACGCCCTTCATCGTGAAGTGGGCAAAAAGCGCCATGCTGGAAATGCCGTCTCTCGCGATGATCATCCTTTCCGTCTATCTTTTTTATAACTTTATTGAACGCGACAAGCCGAGATATGGTTTCTATACGGTTCTCTCGGTCTCTGCATCCGTCTACACCAAGCAGACATCCATTTTCATCCTTCTCACATTTTTCCTCTATTTCATTTTGACGAAGAATTATAAAAGGATGATGAGCAAGGATGTGATTCTTCTCAGTCTCAGTCTGTTCCTCCTCATTTCTCCTTTGGTATTCCTGACATTGCGATACGGTCAAATGAATATCGCCCAATCCATCGGAGGCATCTCCGCTCAGTCCCGTCTGCTCTTTTTAAAACCATGGCTTTTTTACCCGAGGGCCCTGTCCGAGGCGTTTACCATCCCCACGATGATGCTTTGCCTTCTTTCAATTTTTCTTATTTTTATAAGAAAAGACTATAAGGCGGCGGTTCTTTTCATTGCCTGGATTTTCGGGTTTTACCTTACGTTCAGTTATCTTAGAGTCAAGGATTCAAGGTATATCTATTTCTGGCTCCCTCCCTACGCCCTTTTTGCAGCGCTCATACTCAATGAAATTTCCTGGAAGATAAAGAAAATACCTGTTGCGCCCTTGTTACTCATGATGTTGTGCGTCTATCAATTCGTCTTGGCCATTCAGACCAGGATCCCCCTGGTTCAAGGTTATGAAGAAGCGGCCCGATATATCGTGGACAAGGGTGAACCAAGGGTTTTCTTCCAAGGGAGCGGATTAGGAAACGGCAATTTTGTTTTCTACATCAGGAAATTGGACAAGGAAAGAAGAATGATTATCTTCCGCGGGGACAAGCTCCTTGCTTCGTCTTCCGTGTTTTCAAAGTATCTGCTGGTCGAGTACGCGAAAAACATGGATGATACCTATAAACTCTTAGAGGCGTACGGGACCAGGTATTTTGTGATCGAAGAGGAATCGGACTTTAATATCAATGCCTATAAGATGCTGAGGCAGGCGTTGGAATCCGATCATTTTACACTGGAGAAAAAAATAAAGTTATATAATGAAGACAGTGCGAACAAGAATAAAATGATTTTGATCTACAGGATGAATGGAGATATTCCAGAGACGCGTGAAGACATTCATATCAGATTGCCCATCATCGGCTCGGAAATACGGGTCCCTTTAAAGACCTTGCCGAATTTTTACACGCCTGCTGATGATAAGATCAGCATACTTAGGGAATCTTTCAGGAAGAATAAATAAGGCTTATTCAGAGCCAAAGGGGATCTAAAGAGTGAAGGGTGTTCGTATCAAAATATTTTTCTGGGAAAGGCGGCCGTGATGGATCTGTCCGTTATCGTTCCTTTATATAACGAAAAAGAAAACGTGGACGAACTTTATCGGAGAATAAAGAGAGAGCTTCAGAAACTCTCTCTGACCTATGAGGTCATCTTCGTGGATGACGGCTCAACCGACGGCACCACGGAAGCCATAAAAGAAATCAAGAAGGCCGCTCCTGAGCTCAAAGTGATCATCTTCAACAGGAACTACGGGCAAAGCGAAGCCATGGCTGCCGGCTTTGAAGCAGCCCGGGGGGAGGTTCTCGTGACCATGGATGGGGATCTGCAAAATGACCCCGCAGATATCATTCGTATCCTCATGGCGGTCCGGTCCGGGTACCACGTTGTCTGCGGTTGGCGGCAGATAAGAAAGGATAACCTTTTCCTGCGGAGAATACCCTCGGCGCTGGCCAACGCCCTGATCGCTTATGTGACCAAGGTGAAGATCCGGGATCTTGGGTGCTCGCTGAAGGGATACAGGCGGGATATTATAAAACATATCCATCTGTACTCTGAGATGCACAGGTTTATTCCCATTGTTGCCGCGTCCATCGGGTCACGTATTACAGAAGTCCCTGTATCACACAAGCCCCGTGTCGCCGGGAAGAGCAAATACGGACTCTCAAGGACATGGAAGGTGCTGCTTGATCTTATCAAGATCAAATTACTTGTGGATTTTTCCTCCAAGCCGATGACCTTGTTTGGGCTGTCCAGCATTCCCTTCTGGTTTTTAGGCACGACCTTCCTGGGATTTTATTATTATGATTTCTTGAATCCATCGCTGGTTCCGGATCACGCCATCGTCACTCTGGGGTCCGGCATCCTTTTCATTTTCCTGGCTTTCAGCCTCGTGTCATTCGGTTACCTCATGGAGTTGGTTATTAAAACCGGAGACTATAAGCAGAACAAGATATTAGGAGACGTATCATGGATACAGAAGTGAAAATCGCTGTGGGATCTGAAGGGATCGTGAAGCAGGATACTGAAATATCGGTGATCGTTCCAGTCGTTGAAAGAAGCGATAACCTTGAGAGGCTCTTTCTCCTGTATTATGAGGAACTATCAAAGATAAAAAAAAGTTTTGAGTTTATATTTATTATTGATGCCCGCATGAAAAATGCCTATGACGAGATCAGACAACTTTCCCGTAAGAACCCAAACATACAGTTAATAATATTCCCCAGAACCTTCGGTGAATCGAATGCGCTTTCCGTAGGTTTTCAGAATGCCAAAGGTCGGTATGTTTTCACTCTTTCTTCCTATTTGCAGGTTGAACCGGAGGAGACAAAAAGGCTCTACGATGCATTAAACAACAACGAATGTGACATGGTGATATGCCGGAGATCGAGAGAGAACGACGCGTTCTTTAACAGGGTTCAGACCTTCCTGTTCCATAAAATTCTGAGGTTTTTTACGGGAACAAAATTCGGGGATATCTCCTGCGGCTTAAGGGCGATGAGGCGAGAGGTAGCTGAAGCCTTTGATGTGTACGGAGACCTTCACCGATTTATCCCGATTCTGGCGGAGCACCAAGGCCTTCGGGTCAAAGAGTTAGTCGTCAAGCAAAGGAAGGAGGACACATGCTTAAGGGTCTATAAGATATCTACATACCTGTACAGGCTGATTGATATTGTCACTCTTTTCTTCCTTCTACGTTTTACATACAGACCCATGAGATTCTTCGGGCTCATCGGTTCCATTCTCATCCTTTTTGGCGGCGCCATCAATGCCTTTCTCATATACAACCGCCTTTTTACACAAGGCTTTGCACTTCGAGACAAGCCTTCACTCTTCCTGGCCTCCCTTCTTATCGTCATCGGGATCCAGATCTTTGCGATCGGCTTTATAGGAGAGATTATCATTTATACCCACAGCAAAAAAGGGAAACACTTTAACGTGAAAGAGATGATAGAGTAAACATGAAGATCTTGATGATTGTGCCTCAGCCTTTTTTTACTCCTCGGGGAACACCCCTGAGTGTATACTACCGGGCAAAAGCTCTTTCGGATTTAGGTCATGAGATAGATCTGCTGACTTATCCGATCGGTGAGGATGTTGACATAGAGCGGGTGAACATTATCAGGAGTCCACGGCTTCCTTTTGTTTACGACATCAGAATCGGCCCGTCGATCGTGAAACTAATGTTGGATATTCCTCTCTTTTTGAAAGCGCTGCTTCTGCTTCATAGAAACAAGTATGAAATTGTTCATGCACACGAAGAGGCCGTCTTTTTTTGTCTGCTATTAAATCGAATTTTCGGCACCAGGTACATCTATGATATGCATTCAAGCCTTCCGCAACAGTTGGAAAATTTCAATTTTGCGAAACTTAAACCGCTCATCAGTATTTTTGAATATCTGGAAAGGCTTTCCATCGCCAGAGCGAGCGCCATCATTACGATCTGCAAGGAACTCGAACTGCAGGTAGAGAAATTTGGGTTTGCCGGCAAGAATGAGCTGATTCAAAACACATTGTTCTCCCCGATTGCATTCAAAAACAGCCCTTACAATGCAAATCTAAAGAATCTTATCAATACGGCCGGGAAAAAGGTTGTTTTATATGCGGGTACCTTCGAGCCCTACCAGGGTTTGGAGATGTATTTGGAAAGCATTGGAATCGTATTAAGAGAAAGGAAAGATCTCGTCTTTATCTTTTTAGGGGGGACTTCAGAACAGGTCCTTGAAATGCGCAGGAAGGCGGAAGAACTCGGGATCTCTGACCATGTTCTGTTTACGGGCCGACTTGACGTAAACCCTGTAAGGGAATTTATTAAAGAGGCTGACGTGCTGGTATCTCCCAGGCTGAAGGGAACGAACACCCCGCTTAAAATTTACGAGTACATGGCGAGCCGTGTGCCGATTGTCGCCACGAGCCTCAGGACCCATACCCAGGAGCTTGACGGGGAATGTGCCTTCTTGCGAGATCCTAATCCGCATGATTTTGCCGGAGGTATTCTTGAATGTCTCGAAAACGAAGAAGAAGCCAGAAGGCGAGCAACGAACGCCTATGAATGTTATAGTAATAAATATGGTGAAGAAATATATAAGCAGAGGCTGGAGAGGGTCATCGGAAGGGTTAAAACATAAAGCCTTTCCCATGGGCGCGTGAAATGTCAACCTGGATCGCGTCCCGTTGAAACAGTTTTTAAATGATATTAGTCGATGCCCACGTTCATTTCTATGATTGCTTTGACCTGACGGTCTTTCTTGATTCCGCGCTCTCGAATTTCCAGACCGCAGCAGAGAAACTTGGATGTCATAGCAAGTTCATGGCCGTTTTGTTCTTCACGGAAGGCAAAAGGGAAAACGGCTTTCAACGCATCGCTCGTCTGGTTGAAGGCGGGCAGAGGCAAAAGAGAGATCCAGTTCGGAGCTGGACCTTCCATCGGACAAAAGAAAACATTTCGATTTTAGGAAGGCATAACGGCAAACAAGGTATTTTCCTGATAGCGGGGCGTCAGATCGTGACAGCCGAAAACCTCGAAGTTTTGGCCTTGGGCGCCGAAGACGGCTTGAAATCGGGGGAACCCCTTGCCGAGACGCTTCAAACCGTCAAGGAGGCCGGCGCGATCCCGGTCATTCCATGGGGTGCGGGCAAATGGCTCGGACGTCGCGGGCGGATATTGAGAAAGATCCTGGAAGAAAATGGCGACCCCTGCCTGTTCCTGGGGGATAATGGCGGGCGTCCGAGATTCTGGCGCCATCCCTCTCATTTTATCCTGGCGGAGAAAAAGGGGATACGAGTCTTGCCGGGAAGCGATCCATTGCCTTTTGAAACCGAATGCCTTCGGCC